>JAHHJO010000141.1:0-11552 GCA_018680275.1 Bacteroidia bacterium | reverse complement strand
TTTTTATTTGCGCTTTCTTGTTGATGTCATGTGAAGAGCAACCGATTGAAATTCCTGAATTTACTGTTACTGAAACGGGAAAAACAGTACTCATTGAAGAATTAACAGGAGTAAGTTGCCCGAACTGTCCCAAAGGGGTGGCTACCATAGAATCCATACTGGCATTGTTTGGAGAAAATGTTGTAACCTACGGAGTTCATGGTGCACAACTAACCAAGCCGAAAGATAACAGTAAGTATGACTTCAGGAATCCTGATGCTGAGGAATTAGAAGAATTTCTTGCACCTTTCTGGGGTAAACCAGCAGCCTCAATCAACAGGGTGTTTTTTGCTAATGAAGACAATGCGACAACAACAAGTATCGAACTCTGGCCTGAGTTTGTTAATAGAGAATTACAGAAAAACCAGGTATTGGATATTGCATTGGATGCAGAATATGATGAAAACAACCGCACTGCAACAATTAATATTGGGGTATCAGCACTTTCCAGTATTCCGGGAGATCTGCAACTTCATGTGGGTGTCACCGAGAGCCATTTGATAGATCCACAAGATGATATTAATACAACCATCCAGGAATTTGAGCATAATCATGTTTTGAAAGAACTTGTGACTCAATTACTTGGAGATAATATCGTGAGTAATATTTCTGCCAACCAGACCGTCAACAGAACCTACAGTTATACTGTACCTGAAGAAAACAACGGTGAATGGACAGTTGAAAACATGGAAATAATTGCTTTTGTAACTTCTACGGAAAGTAATGGTGAAGTTTTACAGGCAACAAGTATTCATATTAAATAAGTCCGAATAGCTTTCAAAAGATATATCTTTGCGCATTATTTCAAAGAGGTAGCGCATGAAGATATCGTTGAATTGGTTAAAAAGGTATATAGATATAGATATACCTGTTGAAAGACTTTCAGAAATCCTGACTGATATAGGTTTGGAAGTTGAGGGTGTTGAAAAATTTGAGGCCGTCCAGGGTGGCTTGAAAGGCATAGTGATTGGAAAAGTCATAGAAGCTTTCCCGCATCCTAATGCAGATAAGTTAAGTTTGACTAAAGTAGATATTGGGCAAGAGGATTTATTGCAAATAGTTTGTGGTGCACCAAATGTCGCTGCCGATCAAAAGGTATTGGTTGCCACAATAGGCACAACACTTTATTCAGATGGGGAGCCCTGGAAAATCAAGAAGGGCAAAATAAGAGGTGAATTATCCATGGGAATGATCTGTGCTGAAGATGAATTGGGACTAGGGACTGATCATTCAGGGATTATGGTCCTGCCTGATGATGCGGAGATTGGTACGCCCGCCAGGGATTATTTCAAATTTGAAGATGATTATGTATTTGATATTGGGTTAACACCTAACAGGTCCGATGCGACATCGCATCTTGGGGTAGCAAGAGATCTCGCGGCATATCTGAAAATGAACGAAAACTGGCAAGGAAGCGTCAGAATGCCTGAATTTAATCAGTTTAAGGCCGAAGTAGTCAGTGATAAGGTGGATGTTATTATTGAAGATGAAGTACGATGTCCAAGATATTCAGGCGTTTGTTTTGAGAATGTTGAGATAAAAGAATCACCCGAATGGATGCAGCTTCTACTGAAAGCTGTCGGTGTGCGACCGATCAGTAATATTGTTGATATTACCAATTTTGTACTTCATGAGTTTGGTCAACCTCTGCATGCATTCGACAGGAAAAAAATAACGGGTAACCGCGTGAGAGTTAAAACACTGAACAGTGGAACAAATTTTCTCAGCCTGGATGAGCAGGACAGAACACTGCACTCAGAAGATTTAATGATATGTGATGATGAAAATAATCCAATGTGTATTGCGGGTGTCTTCGGTGGATTGAACTCGGGCGTAACAGATGGTACAACGAAGATCTTCCTGGAATCAGCGCATTTCAATGCTTCCTCGATAAGAAAATCCAGCACAAGACATCTTCTGCGTACTGATGCTGCAAAAATATTTGAAAAGGGTAGTGACCCAAACATCACTGTGATTGCATTGAAGAGGGCAGGGCAATTATTCCGTGAATACGCATCAGCTGATATTACGTCAGAAATTATAGATATATACCCGGACACCATTGAACCCAAAGAGATCTTACTGAAATACAGTAATGTTTGTCAGCATATAGGCAATACGCTTGATAAAGATGAAATCCATGATATCCTTCGGGCTATGAAAATGGAACTAAAACCTGTTGACGAAGATAGCTTACTCGTCAAAGTGCCAACCAACAAGGCAGATGTAACAAGGGAGATCGATCTTATCGAAGAAATCCTCAGAATATACGGGTTCAATAAGGTAGATATGCCAGATAAGCTTCGAACAACGATTATCCATAAAGCCTATCCAAGCAAAAGACAGGTTCAGAATATGATTTCGGATAATTTGTCGTCAAATGGCTTCAATGAAATGATGGGCATTTCTCTGATCGAATCCAAATATTATGAAGATGCAGACCTGAGTAAGTTTGTGTTTATTAACAATACCAGCAATATACATTTGGATATCATGCGCCCGGATGCCCTTGTCAGTGGCTTGAAAAGCGTGGCTCACAATTTAAATCATCAGCAAACAGATCTTAGGCTATATGAGTTTGGACGCACCTATGTTAAAGGGGATGGTTTTATTGAGGATGAATTTCTTGCTGTTTATATGACTGGTAAGGACTCAAGGGAGTCATGGAATAACCAGGGAAGAAGCGATACCGATTTCTATGGTATAAAGGAGATTGTTGATCGTGTTTTTGATAAGGTAAAGATTGATTCTTATTCGGCTGCAGAAATTGTTGAGCATCCTTGGATAGAATTTGGATTGAATTATAGTAATAAGACCAGTATTGTTGATTTTGGTAAAATCAGTCAGTCATTATTGAGTAAAATGGGCATTCAGCAGGATATCTATTTTGCATTGTTTGATTTTTCAGTTTTATTCCAGGCGTGCACGGATTCCTCGGTTGAGGTCCGGGAAATAAGCAGGTATCCTCGGGTGAGAAGAGATCTGGCGCTGGTCCTTGATGATCAAGTTAAATTTTCTCAGATAAGAGATATTACCAGGGGAATTGATAAAAAATTGATTACAGATATCGGGCTTTTTGATGTCTATAAGAATGAAAAACAGTTGGGAAAGGGCAAAAAGTCCTATGCTGTAAAATTTATTTTCCAGGATTTCAAGAAGACACTTAAGGATAAAGAGGTAGAAAAAGTGATGAAAAAGCTGATTTCCGCATTCGAAAGAGAATTAGGCGCACAGATACGCACATAAAATTATTGCTTGACAGGGTATTGTAAAAAAAATTATCTTTGTTAAATGAGGGCATTTTCAGAAAATATTGATGCCTTAGAAGAAAAGCTCGCAGTTTTGTTCCAAAAGTGGAAGAAAACCAACGAGGAACGAGAATTATTAATTAAGCGGAATAAGCAACTAGAAGAGAGATTAGCAGAAAATGTTCATAACCAGCAGGCTGGTGAACAATCTGATAGTGCTTTGGATCCAACATATATAACAAACGCAATAGATCAATACATCAGCAGAATTGATAGATGTATTGAAAGAATAAATATGGAACTGGATGGCGAATGATCACATGATATCTTATAACATTCGCGTTGCAGGTAAGTCATTTCCTGTGAAATTGACTGAAAACGAACAGCATTTAGCTGAAATAATTGAAACGGAGCTGAATGATCGTATTTCTGAGTATAAAATGAAATACTCAATCGGGAATACGAATGACATTTTGTCAATGCTGTTGATAACATATGCATTTGAACTAAAAACAGTGGATCAAAAGCAAGACCTGGACGCTGCCAATACCAGGATTTTAAGTCTGATAGATAAAGTGTCTGAACTTATCGATTAGAAAAAGGCAATTCTTCTGCTTGTTCCCATAACTATAAAAATTTGAAATATGGAATTTGGAGCAATGGCCATCGCCGGATTGGTGATTGGTGCTGTAGTTGGAATTGTCATTTCTACGCTGTTAACCAGGAAATCTGCACAGGGAAAAATTGACGAAGCCAACAAAAAAGCTGATTTAACACTTAAAGATGCTGATTTGACTGCGAGAAGAAAGATTGATGAAGCAGAGACAAAAGCAGAAAAAATAGTCAGTAAAGCCGAGAGCAGAAATGAGAAAATAAAGCAGGAAAAGATCAGGCAGGCAAAAGACAAATACGCCAAGCTCAAGCAGGATTATCTCAGTTATAAAGCGGATCACAAGGTCGAGATGAAAGAAAGGGAGATGCAAGTGGTCACGATGGAAAAAGACCTAAGGCAAAAAAAGAACAGCCTGCGATCTGAACTTGATTCTATTGAACAGCGGGAGTCTGAAGTGAATGCAATACGTGAAAATCTTGATAAACAACTCAAGATAGTAGCCAAGAAAAGAGAAGAATTGGACCGGGCCAATGATGAACGTATCCAACAGCTTGAAAACCTTGCTAAATTGACGCAGTCAGAAGCCAAAGACAAACTTCTCGAAGCTATTAAAGCAAAAGCTGCAACTGAATCACTTGCCATCGAGAAGGAAATGGTGAATGAAGCTAAAAACAGGGCTGCTAAAGATGCCAGGAAAATTATAATTCAGACCATTCAAAGGATGGGTGCCGAATATACCATCGAAAATACTGTTTCAGTATTTAACCTTGATTCTGATGATATAAAAGGACAGATCATCGGTCGTGAAGGAAGAAACATCCGCGCCCTGGAAGCAGCAACAGGAGCTGAAATCATTGTTGATGATACCCCTGAAGCTATTATCATATCGAGTTTTGACCCTATTAGAAGGGAAATATGTCGATTGTCACTGAAGCGATTGGTGGCAGATGGTCGTATACACCCTGCAAAGATCGAGGAAACTGTAGCCAAGGTTAAAAAACAATTAGAAGAACAGATCAAAGAAATTGGCGAGAGGACAGTTATAGATCTGGATATACATGGTTTACCAGCAGCAATAATAAGAATGGTTGGAAGAATGAGATTCAGATCCTCTTATGGTCAGAATCTCCTTAAGCATTCTATCGAAACAGCAACTTTATGCAGTACGATGGCTGCGGAACTCGGAATGAGCAAGAATCAGATCAAAATGGCTAAACGTGCAGGCTTGCTGCATGATATTGGGAAAGTAGCTGATGAAGAATCTGAATTATCACATGCTTTGCTTGGGATGCAGATGCTCGAAAAGGTAAAAGAGCATCCAGTCATACTTAATGCCGTTGGCGCGCACCATGATGAAATTGAAATGAATAATATCATTTCACCATTAGTGCAGGCCTGTGATGCTATTTCCGGGGCCAGACCTGGTGCCAGAAGGGAAATACTTGAAAGCTATTTGAAGCGTATAGGAGAACTTGAAGATCTGGCCTTGTCATATGATGGTGTCCAGAAAGCCTATGCTATTCAGGCAGGAAGAGAACTTCGGGTGATTGTGGAAAGCGAAAAAGTTTCAGATTCATTTGCAGATGACCTGGCCTTCATGATTTCACAAAAAATTCAGGATGAAATGCAGTACCCGGGACAAGTTAAGGTGACAGTGATCAGGGAAAAGAGGGCTACCGCCATTGCAAGGTAATCCCGACTTTCGATGATATTGGATAAAATCTATTAGCAATATAGCTTAAGAGCCTAGCTTACAGCAGGTTCCTATTCACAATCTGGTGAAAATTCACCTGGATTCAAGGTATTCATCCAGGATTATAAATATTTTGCAAATAGGGTGTTTATAGCTTTGAATATGGCTATAATCAATATCGGCAGAATATTTAATGGCTACTTTTTGCATCGTAAAATCTAATCTTGTCCGAATGATGAGAAAAGACAAAATGGACTGCAAAAAAACATGATTCTTGTCTTGGTATTACCCTTCAAATACATACCTTTGCACCGATTTTCAAAGGCTTTGAAATTGATGCAGTTAAAAACAATTTTTACCACGATTTTAGTATTCTCGATGTTCTGTCTTTTTGGTCAACATAATCATGACCATAAAGGAGACAAAGAAACTACCCAGGAACATTCACATAACAATGGACATGATCATGCTGATGCACATGACGATCATGGACATGATCATGGCTGTGGTACACACAGCAGTGAATTTGATCCGGGTGCAACTGCATTTCACCATATAGCCGATGCTAATGTATATTCCATAGGCCCTCTGCAAATTCCCCTTCCCTGCATCCTTTATAATAAAAACTCAGGTTTTGATGTATTCCTGTCCAGTAAATTCGGATTTGACAGACTGGGACATGGAGACGGACACTATGCTTATAAAGGTTATGTCCTGGATGCAGGAACCGTCAAACTTGTCGCCGACCCATCTTTTCCAAAAGGAAAAACAGAAATCAAAGGCTTCAGACATGATGATGAAGCAAATACTTTTGTTTGCCTTGGTGACAAGGAATATCCTACTTATGCAAAGAGTACAGCAGATTTCGGATTGTTTGGAGGCGGTATAACACCATTCTTTGATTTTTCAATCACAAAGAACGTGGTGACCATGCTTATTGTATTCCTGTTCTGTATGTGGATGTTCTTCAAGATTGCTAAGATGTACAGGCAAAGAGAAGGACAGGCACCTAAAGGAATCCAATCTTTCATTGAACCGGTTTTTGTTTTTATCCAGGACGAAGTATGTAAGCCTTTCCTTGGAAACAAATACATGAAATATCAGCCATTCATAATGAGCCTTTTCTTTTTTATTTTGGCTCTGAATTTATTTGGCCAGATTCCTTTCTTCGGAGGATCTAATGTTACAGGAAACCTGGCGTTTACAGCCATACTGGCAATTTTCGCATTTCTTGTGACCAATCTATCAGGCAACAAACACTACTGGGAACACATCCTTTGGATGCCGGGTGTACCTGCCTGGGTTAAGACGATTTTGACACCTGTAGAAGTATTGGGTGTTTTTATAAAACCATTGACTTTGATGTTGCGATTGTTTGCAAACATTACAGCAGGTCATATGGTAATAATCATTTTTGTGAGTTTGATCTTTATTTTCAGTAATAATGGCATAAGTCAGATAGGAGGATACGGAACAGTAATTCCTTCCGCTTTGCTGTCGCTATTCATGATGGCGATAGAACTGCTGGTTGCATTCATCCAGGCATTCGTCTTTGCTATACTGACAGCATCGTACATCGGCGCTGCCATTGAAGATCATCATCACGAGGAAGCGCATTAATTTTTTTAATCTATATAAATAACTAATTATGGTAGGTTCAATTGCCGCTATAGGTATGGGATTAGCAGTTATCGGTGCCGGGATCGGAATCGGTAATATTGGAGCGAAAGCAATGGAAGCGATTGCAAGGCAACCGGAAGCAGTAGGTGATATCAGATCAAATATGATCTTGATGGCAGCTCTTGTTGAAGGTGCAGCTTTGATCGCAATCGTTGTATCATTCCTTGTTGCGTAATCTTAAAATGAAATGATCTGACCATGCAACGGATGGTTGTCATGGTCAGGTTTTTTAACCTTTAAAAATTAGAAAATGTTATTCGTATTATCAGCAGATTTTAGTGTAATCAAACCAGATGTCGGACTATTGTTCTGGACAACAATATTTTTCCTCTTATTCTGGTTCCTGATTGGAAAATATGCATTCAAGCCAATTGCAAACGCTCTGAAGAAAAGAGAAGATGATATCCAGGATGCCCTGGATGAAGCGAAAAGAGCAAAAGAGGAGATGGCTAACCTTAAAGCAGAAAACGAAAAGATTCTTGCAGAAGCAAGACAGGAAAGAGCATCTATCATAAAAGAAGCAAATAACCTGAAGTCTTCAATCATTAAAGAAGCCAAGGAAAAAGCAAAAGAAGAAGCAGGGAGAGTGACCAATAGTGCCATACTCGAAATTGAAAATGAAAAGAAAGCAGCCATTATAGAATTGAAGAACCAGGTTGGTTCAATGGCGACTGAAATAGCGGAGAAAGTGATTAGAAAGGAGTTGAGTAATAGTGCAGAACATGAATCATTCGTTAACAAATTAGTAGAAGAAATTAAGCTTAACTAATGCCAGATTATCGCGTTGCATCGAGATACGCCAAGTCTCTTTTAGATCTTGGAATTGAAACCAATATCATCGACACTTTATATGATGATATCTGCAACTTCAAGGAAGCATTGAGTAACAGGGATCTTTTCTTGTTAGTCAAAAGCCCGATCATCAAAGCAGATAAGAAAATTGGTATCCTAAATACTGTATTCGGAGAGCGTTTTAATAAGGTGACCATGTCTTTCTTTGATATTATTACAAGAAAAGGAAGAGAAAACTTTTTACCCGAAATAACAGACAGCTTTATAAGCTTATATAAGAAATACAAACATATTACGACTGTTCACCTAACCACGGCAACCCCGATCACGGAGTCTGCTATGGCATCAATTAAAAGAGCTTTGCAGAATAGTAAGGTCACAGATCAAGAAGTTGAAATTGAAACTTCAGTTGATCCGGACCTGATTGGCGGCTTTGTTATTGAAATGGATGACAAATTATATGATGCCAGTGTAGCACATAAACTTGATGAGGTTAAAAAACAGTTTTTGAATAATAAATACATTAAATCATTCTAAAATTTTATCGATATGGCTGGGGTTAAACCAGAAGAAATATCCGCGATTCTTAAACAGCAATTATCAGGTTTCAAATCTGAATCTGAATTGGAACAAGTTGGATCAGTACTACAGGTTGGTGATGGTATCGCCAGGGTTTATGGTCTGACAAAAGTAAAAGCCGGAGAGCTTGTTGAATTCGAGAATGGCGTCCAGGCCATCGTTTTGAACCTGGAGGAAGATAACGTAGGGGTCGTATTAATGGGTTCAGGAGATGGTATTAAAGAAGGTTCAACTGTTAGAAGAACCGGAAGAATTGCCTCCCTGAATGTAGGTGAAGGATATACGGGCAGGGTAGTGAATACATTGGGTCAGCCAATTGACGGTAAAGGTCCAATTACAGGTAAGACCTATGAAATGCCACTGGAAAGAAAAGCACCAGGAGTAATATTCAGACAGCCGGTAAACGAGCCACTTCAAACAGGTATCAAAGCCATCGATGCGATGATTCCTATTGGAAGAGGCCAAAGAGAATTGATTATTGGTGACAGGCAAACCGGTAAGACCGCAATTGCTATTGATACTATCATCAATCAAAAAGAATTTTACGACAGGGGAGAACCTGTATATTGTATATATGTGGCTTCAGGTCAAAAATCTTCAACAGTTGCCCAGGTTGCAAGAATTCTCGAGGAAAACGGAGCAATGGAATATACCGTGATCGTATCAGCATCTGCTGCTGATCCGGCACCTCTGCAATTCTATGCCCCATTCGCCGGTGCAGCAATTGGAGAATTTTTCAGGGATACAGGAAGACCTGCGCTGATTATTTATGATGATTTGTCAAAGCAGGCTGTTGCCTATCGTGAAGTTTCTCTGTTATTGAGAAGACCTCCGGGAAGGGAAGCTTATCCAGGTGATGTATTTTATCTTCACTCAAGATTATTGGAAAGAGCTGCGAAGATTATAAATGATGACAGCATCGCACAGGATATGAACGATCTGCCTGACAGTCTGAAAAATTCCGGAATGGTGAAAGGAGGCGGTTCATTGACTGCACTGCCAATTATTGAAACACAGGCTGGAGATGTTTCGGCATATATTCCTACCAATGTAATTTCTATTACAGATGGTCAAATTTTCCTTGAATCCAACTTGTTTAATGCAGGTATCCGACCAGCGATCAATGTAGGTATTTCAGTTTCAAGGGTAGGAGGTAATGCCCAGATAAAATCAATGAAAAAAGTAGCAGGAACACTTAAACTTGATCAGGCACAATACAGGGAACTGGAAGCCTTTTCAAAATTTGGTTCTGACCTTGATGCTGCAACCATGGCTGTACTTGATAAAGGTAAGAGGAACGTGGAAATCCTGAAACAAGGACAATACGAACCGGTATCTGTTGAGAAACAGGTGGCCATTATTTACCTTGGAACAAAAGGCTTGCTTAGAAATATACCTGTTGATAAGGTAAAAGAATTCGAGGAGCAGTTCCTGACTAAGATGGTACAGAATCATGCTGATGCACTTGAGTTGTTCAGGCAGGGTAAACTTGATGATGAGGCAGTTAAAACTGTAGAAACTGTCGCTGAAGATATTTCAAAACAATTTGCATAAGCATAAATATATTAATCGCTTCAATTAAGGAGTATGTCAGGTAAATTAAAAGAAGTCAGGGAACGGATTGTGTCAGTACGCTCAACGCAACAGATCACTAAAGCTATGAAAATGGTTTCTGCTGCTAAGTTTCGAAAAGCTCAACAAGCCATTACCGAAATGCGCCCTTATGCAGATCGATTAAATAAAATGATGATAAATATCCTTTCCAATGTTGAAGGAGGGGATGCGTCTTCTTTTTCAGTCGAAAGAGAGATAAAGAAAATGGCTATCGTAGTTGTGACTTCCAACAGGGGTCTGGCAGGAGCGTTTAATTCCAATATCGGTAAGAAAGCATTGGAAGTCCTTGATAATTATGATGTTGAAAGAAGAGCAGGGAAGGTTGACATTATTTTTATCGGTAAAAAAGGATATGACTTTCTTAAAAGACGTGTTGATGGTTGCAATCTGAATAGGGATTATATCGACGCTACAATAGATTTGAGTTATGATAATATTTCTTCAATGGCAGACAAACTGATGGATGTCTATTCGCTGGAAGAATATGATATGATTCATGTGGTTTATGCCCAGTTTAAGAATGCAGCTGTTCAAATCCCTGTGGCCATGCAATTTCTTCCGGTTCCAAAACTTGAAATTGTCAAATCTGATAAAAAGAAAATGCGGGCAGACTATATCTTTGAACCTAACAAAGATGAGCTCCTCGAATCACTGATTCCCAGCATTCTTCAGACAAGTTTTCATAAATGTGTTCTTGATACTACAGCCTCTGAGCATGGTGCAAGAATGACAGCAATGGATAAAGCGACTGAAAATGCCAATGAATTATTGAAAGATCTGAAAATCACTTATAATAAAGCACGTCAGGAATCTATCACCAATGAAATCCTTGAGATTGTTGGTGGCGCAGCTGCACTAGAAGGATAATCCCTGAGTCAATAATTGGGTCTAGTATTATGGTTCTGGTAAGGGTTCACTTGCCATGAGACCTGTATGATGATTGTTCTGTTCAGCATCCTCATGCCGAGCCTGATTTATAATCAATTAATCTTACTTTTGTGATTCTAAATAATTGAAAATGAAGTTGATAAAGAGTCTTATCTGCCTGTTGTTCCTTCCTGTGTCCTCTCAGGACAAGTGACTTACCTTCACTGTGGCATGTTGATCGATATGACAGATGACAAGGTAGAGAATGAAAAAACCATCATCATTGAAGGTGATAGAATTGTAAGAATCGAAGATGGATACCTGGAGGGAAATGATACCATATCAATTATTGACCTGAAGAACCAGACGGTTATGCCCGGTTTTATGGACATGCACGTTCATATAGAACACGAGTCCAGTCCTACAC
>JAHHJO010000178.1:0-3632 GCA_018680275.1 Bacteroidia bacterium | reverse complement strand
CTCCTGCAATGTGTTGATGATGGTTACTTGCTTGATATTGCTTTTGTCAATTCAGATTCAAGTTATATCATTGAGTCAATTCAGTGGACAATAAATGATGGAGGTACAATTTCCACTCAAAACGGGTCTTCATTTGAAATTACAAGCGATGCTGCAGATCTTTCGGTAATGCTTGTTGTCAATTACACCAATGGATGTGTCTTTGAAACAGAACGTGAGATTACGGAGGATGACTTCTTGCCGGTGCTGAGCATTGGGTATGATCAAAATATTGATTGTACAGGACTCGATAGTATCCAGCTTGAATTTTATCCCGTATTGACAGGAGGAAATATGGATGCCAGTCCACTTAGTTATATGTGGACTCTTGATGGAGAGCTCATCTCTACGCTTGATACAGTGGTATTGTTGGTTTCAACAACAAATACGACATTGATCGGATTAACAGTAGAGTATACTAATAATTGTGTTTTCACGGCTACTGAAGAATTTACTTGTCCTGAATGCGAAAGGGATCCTGAAATACTTGTTGAAATAGATTGTGCCGATACCGAAAAATTAATCGTTAGCCTTACTGATACGACAGTATTGGAGCAGGGTATAACGGCCACCTTGCAGCAATGGACTGTCGATGGAACAATATTCAATGGTCCCGGGGTGACATTTGAAATGGTCTCGACCCCTGTTGAAGTTGAATACCTTGTCGAATATTCAGACGGTTGCTCGGGAACTTACACACAGACTTTTGACCCTGATGACTTCATGGTTGAACTCTCTTATGATGTTGAAGTTCTGGAATGTTTGTTTGGATATGGAACATTCCTTTTCACAAACACATCCACATTTGCTGATGAATGCGTGAATATAGAAAGTATAGAATGGATTATTGATGGACAAGCCTATACCGGAGATTCAGTCGAGGTAGAAATTATACTCGGCCTCACCGTAGATGTTGAATTGATCATCCATTTTACCAACGGAACAACTATTTCTACTTCTGATGATAACGATCCGACAAACGATTCGGTCAATACACTTGATTATATTGAGAATGTCCAATTTGATATCATGGATAATACCGGTGTTTTTTGCGGGGACTCAATTAATCTTAGCATCGTAGATCCGGATCCAAACCTGATATACAACTGGGCCTTTGATTCCGAATTTACTAATATCCTGTTTTCCGGTACTGAATTGATTATAGAGGCTAATGAAATATTCAACGGCCTTGTATTTGCCCAGGCCATCAGTGACAGCCTATGTATGTACGGTCAAAGCCTGATTGAATTGGATGACGAGGAAATTATCCTTGTATTTGACACACCATTTGAAATTTGCCCTGGAGACACAGCCAATTTTGAAATTATCAATATCAATCCTTTTCAGGATATTACTTATACCTGGAAAGAAGGAGGAGATCAGTTAATCGACGGGGTGGATACCAATAATCCTCTGATTGGGATTCCAGAGGATCATACAGAAGATTTCTTTATGATATTGTGTACTGAGAATACAGCTGGCTGTACAAGGGTTGATTCTGTGTTCTTCGAAGTTGGAGAAACTGAAGATCTTGAACCTTTTAGTTTTGATATTGATTCGTGCGGATCATTAACGGTCAACTTTACTTCAAATAATACATTTAGCGGGACATCTTTCTGGGACTTCGGAGATGGAAATACTTCCAATGAAGCAAATCCGAGCAATACCTATCCTTCACCTGGCACTTATCTCGTGGTTTTAAGTGATTCAAGTGATGTGTGTGCAAAAAACAGTTACATGGATTCCATCGTTGTACCTGAAATGTTATATATAAGCATAGGACAGGACACGATAGAATACGGTGCCGGAGAGACGGTTATAGTGAATGCTGAAACAAATGGTCCACAGGATAGTATTATATGGTGTCTTGAAGATGGAACAATTATAGGGATGGGCAACCCACTTGAATATCAGCCTGCCAATGACATTGAAGAAGTTTGTGCAAAAATAACAGATGAATATGGATGTAGCGATTCGACATGTGTCATTCTGAAATTAAGGGAAGACTGCCCGGAAGAACTTAGTATTGACGGACCATCTGAAATCTGTATCGGTGATACTTTCGAGCTTATGTTGATGATGGACCAGGATCCTGCAGAATTTATTTTCCTTTGGGATCCGTCTGAATGTATTGTATCCGGAGGAGATACGCATAATCCTACGGTCACAGCAACTACTGACAAAACTTTTTCAGTGCTTGTCCAAAAACCGGGCTTGTGTTCAGATACAATTGTCTCTTTCAATGTATCTGTTAGTAATCCGCAGGTTTCGATAACAACAGAAAACGGGGAGCCAAATGTATGTCTCGGGCAGGAACAAACCTTGCTTGTGGTACCTGATGATCCGGATTGTGTTTATACATGGAGTACAGGCGAGACAGGACCGGAAATTGTTGTTTCTCCTGAGGTGACCACAGAATATAGTGTTACTTGTATCAATAACCTGGGTTGTGAATCTACATCCAGTTTTATCCTGGAAGTAATTCTTCCTGAATGCAATGAGAATGATGTCTATCTGCCTAATGCGTTTTCTCCTAATGGTGACAATGTAAATGATGTGCTTCTAGTCCGAAGCAAATTCATTGATGAAATGGAATTTTACATCGTAGACAGATGGGGAAATGAGGTTTTCAGAACGACAGACCAGAATGTAGGATGGGACGGCACATATAAAGGGGAGGAATGTTCTCCGGATGCCTATGCCTATTACCTTATGGTCGTATGTATTGGGGGAGACGATTACTTCACCCAGGGCAATGTCTCTATAATCAAATAGTTATTCGGAATCTTCAGTAGTGGCTTTCTTCAGGTTTTCTGTCATTTCTTTTGAAATAGCACCCTGAAGTACCCTGACAAATGTCTTTTGATCAATTTGAAGATGAACAACGCCTTTTTCGATTTTATTGATCTTACCGATGATACCACTGGAAGTGACGACTTCATCGCCTTTACCCATTTCTTTTTCAAATACGTTTTGAGCTTTTTGCTTTTTGACCTGGGGCCGTAAAAAGAAAAAGTACATGATGAAAAATATTGAAGCAAAAAACAAAAGGTTTATGAAACCAGGATTCGCTGAGGATTGTAAGTAAAACATAGAATTGTAAATTAAGGCTCAAAAATATAAAATCTAGGATTCATGTGTACGTGGCAGAACAATATAATATTATGCTAATTTTTTTGGTGGGATATATGGGCAGTGGTAAGTCGACCATTGGAAAATTACTTTCAGAGCAATTGGGCGTCTCTCATCTTGAATCTGATGCCTACATAGAACATCTTGAATCAATGACTATCAATGAGATTTTCGAGCAAAAAGGAGAAACGTATTTCAGGAATCTTGAATCTGCCTTTATCTATGCATTGAAGCCCGGAAAAATGGTAGTAAGTACTGGTGGAGGAATGCCGTGTTTCAATGACAATATTTCAATAATGAATGAAATAGGAACTACGATTTACCTTGAAGCCACTCCGGAAATCCTTACCCATCGCTTAATAAATAGTTCTGATCGTCCTCTATTGAAAAATCTCAATAAAGGTCAATTAATGGAATTTATCGAAAAACATATGGAAGAAAGATCTGAATACTATGAGAAG
>JAHHJO010000371.1:0-2554 GCA_018680275.1 Bacteroidia bacterium | reverse complement strand
GTTATAACCATTGTAGGGTTGTTTTCAGATTCCAGGTTCACAAAATCGTCAGGATTGAAGACTGTTATTCCATTAAGGCCTCCAAAGTAAATATTCCCGAAATCATCTTTGGCATGAGATATCCTGTTAAACTCATTGTGACAAATGCCATCTTTTTCAAGGAATGAAAACACCTCATGTGTTTCCTTATTGAATCTGTTTAATCCATAGTCGGTTGAAAACCATAAGTGCTTATGATCATCCTCATATATTCCATGCAGGTTATTATTTGTGATCCCGTTTTCCCTTGTGAATTGAAAATAATCTCCATTTTCAGGATTCCAGTTAACAAGCCCATGCCCTGATGTTGCAAGCCAGAAGCTTCCATTATCGTCCTCCTGCAGATGATGAATATTATCAAAAGGGAGATAATACTTTCCATTACCTTTTCTCCAAAACCTGTCCTGGACCTTATTTTCTTCTACATCAAGTGTATAGAGTCCTCCTTCCGTCACAATCCATATCCTGCCTTTGTTGTCTTCATGGAATTGATATATATAAAATAAATTCTCATTGTTTTCCAGGCCATCGATTTCATAGAATTCATCTTCTTCAAGATATCCAACTTCTCCTTTGTCATTTGTAATCCAGATTTTACCATACTTATCCTTATAATAGGCCCAATTGGTTCCTGCACCATTAAAAATTCTGGTTTTCCTGATTATTGACTTACCAGGACTTCCTCTTTGAAAACAAATCAACTTGCCATTTGTACAATAACAGATCTCTGTAGAATCTGTTTCAATGAGCTGGAAAGATGTTCCATCAGCAGGTATATACTCGATTTCATCATAATTACTGATAGGCGTTTTTAAGATCTGTGGATTATTTTCTATGACACCCCACAGATATTCACCATCAACCATCAGACCACGCATCCGGTTAGGATATTTATTATCATTTTTCGCAATCTGTCGAAAATGATTCTTAGTAAGTACAAGTTTGAAAATTCCAAATTGGGTAGCCACCCAAATTCTTTGGCTTTTATCTTCAAAAATATCAGTTGTGGTATTTAAATCGCTCTTGTTATTTTCAATTAATTTTGACCAGGAAGAATTTGAGTCAATAATATGAAACTTGTCAGTATTGACTAACCATATACCATTCCGAGACATGTACTGAACACATATTTCATTGAATTTGTGTAGTTCAGGATCAACTTGTAGGAAATGATCACGAAGCCTGGTATTTGTAATAATATTTAAATCAGAAGTTACATTGAAAATCTCAAATGAGTCATCATTTCCTGTTACCAGAAATCTACATGTACTATCAGGCAAGAAATCTATAACTTCCAGATATTTTACATCCTTTGGGTTGTTATAATTCCATTTCTTCTTTCCTTCTTTATCAAAGGCTATTAAATCATATTCCTGTATGCGGCCATTTTTCCTGACAGTCCTGTAATTGATCCAAATATCTCCCCATGGCGCCTGCCACATTTTAAATACCTGTTCAAAATCAAATTTATCAAGTTGCTTTACTTTAAATTCTCCATCATAAGATATCAATCGATGATCCTTGGTAATAATGAGAATATTACCTTCTACCCCTGCATCAAAAGCCACAACCTCTCCTAATGTAAAAGGTAGGTTGCTGAAAAATTCTTCAATTGGAATTACAACTTCTGAAACCGGATTAAAAATATCAATTGTGATCGGGGATTTACTGCTTTTATAATCTGTATCAATCAGCCAAAAGAGCCTCTTCTTGTCCTTGAGAATATGATTTATTTCGTTGGATTGGAGGCCTTGATCTTTTGATATCAACTTAAAATCATGTCCATCAAACCTATTGAGTCCATTACGGGTTCCTACCCATATAAAACCTTGTTCATCCTGTATGATCGATTGAGCATCCCTGTTCGAGAGTCCTTCGTCTACACCAAAGAAATCAATCCTGGATATTATATCCTGTGACATCATCAGGTTGGAGTACCCGATGAAAGTGCATAAAAGGGTTATTAGTGTTTTAAATTTCATTAATGGTATCCTGCCTGAACTATTACTAGAACAAATGAATTCTAAAAAGATACCTCAGGAAATTGCAGTGGAAAAATACTATTCTCTCAATAAAAAATATTTCTATTTCGCCTTTTTCTTTATATAAAACATAACAAAGTGTAATACTCTTGTCATTTCCAATACAGAATCAAAGAACATTGCACTTGAATGGTAATTTATATATAATGTCTGGGTAGCACACTATCTTTGTTTTTCATTTATAAAAAACGGATTGTGAAATATCTTTCCATCTTCATTTTCTTAATATTAAATCCTGCGTTGATTGGACAATCATCGAAAAACAACTTACCATTTGGCAAACAAACACCATTTATTATACAAAAATTAACGGATCCAATACTCCTTGATGGTCGGTTGAATGAAGCTTGCTGGCAGGTAGCCGAAGAACTCAAAGAATTCACTCAATACTTCCCTTCTGATAGTCTTAAAGCGTTGGGGTCTACAAAAATGTATATGTGCTATGATGACGAAGCACTCTATGTCGCCGCAAT
>JAHHJO010000416.1:0-5745 GCA_018680275.1 Bacteroidia bacterium | reverse complement strand
ATCTCTATCAAAAGGGAGAGTTGAGAAGATTCATTATAAGTTCAATCATTATTTCTTCCATCATGTTTTTACCTCTTTTCTGGTCCCTTGATCTGAATAATTTCCTATCGAGTATCGACCTGTATTTCCAGAAATTTGAATTTAATGCCAGTATCTATTACATAACCAGGGAAATAGGAAGATGGATGACAGGGTATAACCAGATAGCCGTGATCGGTCCGCTATTTGGGATTTTAACCTTCCTGTTAATTTTATGGTTTACCAAAAAGACCAGACCTGTTTTAGTCAATGAGATGACTGATGTATTCATATTTTCATTTACAGTTTACCTGCTTCTTGGAACGACCATTCATCCATGGTATCTTTCAATGCTTATCGTTTTGTGTGTTTTTCGTTTACATTATTGGATTATTCTATGGTCATTCCTTGTCGTTTTTAGTTATGGCGTTTACGCTTTTGAAGCTATACCATACTGGTTGATAACATTGGAATATGGCCTCCTGTTTTTTATGTGGATGCTTGAAAAAAAATACCCGCTCCAAGTGAATTGAAGCGGGTATATATATTTTAAAATCGAAAGAATTTAATATTCCCAAAGATCATGTTCAAAGTTGAATAATTCAGCTTTGATTTTGTCCGATTCCATCAACCTGTCGATGCCTTCTCTGTCATATCCATAATAGATATCCTCAACCCTGAGATCGAGAGTATTGGATTGTTTCATGATATAACTGGCAAATTTTCTTTGTTCAAACAAATCGTACCAGGAAGTAGGTGCAATATCATTAAAGTCATTATTTACCCTGTATTTTGCAAAGTGTTCCCTGGCTTCAGGATAATATATCCAGAAGATAGGCAATGAATACTTTAATTCACCTGTATCAGGATCAATGTTATCAAGAATAGGGGAGATTCCAAGAATCCTGGTTTCAAGCTGTGATACTTCTTTGTCAAAGTACCATACTTCCTTAACCCTGAATTGTTTAATGTCTTCCCAGTTGATTTCATTTTTAACAACAGTTACCTTTTCTTCATAAGTATCATAATCAAAAATGGTAGTTGTATCAATCCTGTTAAGCTCCCTGTCAATCTCATCAATAGTCATTGGTTCCCTGAAGAATTCGTCTTTAAAAACTGCAATATCTCCATTTTGAGCCAATTCTCTTAGAATTGAAAAGAAGGGTTTATGTGGACTTTTAAATGCATCATTTATCTTCTCACGTACATCTATTATCCTCCATAATTTTCTTTCCCATACAACATCAGCTTCACGAATATGCTCATATTCAATAACAGGAGCATCTTCTACCAGTGTACGTTTTACGATTCCATCAATATAGATGTCTTCCAATGGTGTACCTGACTCAGTAATGATCTGTCTGTCCTGCTGAGCTATGATAGCTACGCTGAACAACAGAAGACATATGAGAGAAAATAAATTTTTATTTAACATGATCTTTTAAATTTTTATCTATTTGCTAAACTATCGGATATTAAATACCATACCTCCTAAATCCCTTGGTGCAGGGTCTCCGGGGCATCTGCATTTGATATCTTCAAAGAAAAACTTATCAGATGGTGTTGCTTTCTTAATCAGGTTCCTTGCATCAGGAGCAAATTTTCCACCCCTGTTGACAGCAACCTGTGGGTCTTGTCTTTTCGGTACTCTTACAAGCCTGAAACCGACAATATCACATCTCGCGTCAAAGTCAAAGTTTTCAAGTACAGGGAATACGCCCGGCTGAAGTTTGAATTCTCCACTTCCCATAGATCCACCTCTGCTCTTACTCAATTTCGGCACTGGATCAGGAATCCTTTTTACCCTGAAATCTTTGGATGCATTCATGCCTGGTGCTGTTACATTGATCTTGGCAAATTCACCTTTCTTTGTCGGCTTGTTTGCTGTGACCTTATATGTACCATCAGAATTTTTGGAGATATTACCTCCACCTGCACCTGACATACTTACCTTGATCTGGCTTGAAGCCACACCGGCAGCAGATACTTCTACAGGATTATCAACACCAATGTAGAATACATTCATTTTGGTAGGGGAGATCGCTACGGATCTTTCACCAACCTCGTAGTTGAATTCTTTCTTGAAAGTCTGTGTCTCCCCGGTCACTGGGTTAGTGATCGAAGCTGTCGCAGTATACTTTTGTTTACCTACTGAATTCGCTGTTAATTCATAAATTCCCAATCCATCCTGGTTCAATGGAAGTGAACGACCGTTTACAGAAATGGATATTCCTGTTTTTGAGTCAGCTGAAGCTGCAGCAGACAGGAATATTTCCGAACGGTATTTTTCACCTTTAATGATATAGGACTTTTCTGGTGCTGAAACGACTGTATACTTGTCAATCACAACATCAGTTGTCGTTCCTACTTTACCAGCAAGGTAATTAAGGAATGCTGATTCAGTAGATTTGACATCATTTTGAAATTTGCTCAGGATCGGTAGTACCGATTGCAATGGCATGTGATCAAAATTGAAGTGAGACCAGCTTTTCTTTTTCTTCTTCTGCCATGACTCATCGTCAATATTTACGGATACTGTCTTAATGAATTCTTCTTTTTCATTGACTTGAGTTTCAGGATCATCTTCTACAAGACCGATAATATCTGCACGATACTTTTCAAGTACTTGTTTGATTTTTTTCCCGATACCATTACCATCACCTTTTGGACCGTTAACTAAAACTCTTGTTGTGATGTCATAATCCTTGGCTGCCTTTAATTCATCTGTGATCTCACCTGTTTCAGGATCTTCTTTATAACCCTTGTCATTGATCAGGGTATCAATCACATGCTGCAGGTAGTCATTCGCATCTTTCGACATTTGACGTCCCGGATCGATTAAGTCAGCATATTTAAGTAATGATTCTTTCTTTTTTGCACCGTCTCTGATCGCGGTTGGAAGGGCATTATTACTTTCATCCAATGATCTGTTGGATTTTATAAGGCCTTTGTCCACCATTTTGAAGGCATTAAATACCTCCGCAGAAACATTCAGTGCGAGTAGTGCTGTGAGCACGAGATACATGATATTAATCATGAGTTGCCTGGGTTCCTTAGGAATAGCCATACGTTAGATTTTAAAGATTAAAAAATAGTTATATGGGATTCTTAGGAAGTAAGGCCTTGTCTGAATGCACCCAATACATTTCCGTAAACTGAATTCAATGAAGTCAGATTCTGGTTCAAGGAAGCGATTTGATCTTTATAGATCTGAGTATCTTCTACGGTCTCGCTCAAGGTCGCCATAGCATCATTCATTTTCGCGTAAAAGTTATTCATAGACTCCATCTGGGATTTCGTCTCAGTGAAATCTACTTCCTGTAATGCTTTTAAGCTACCCAGGGACTTGGACATACCTTGTAGTTCATCCAGCATATTTCCCAGTCTGCTTTCTACAGTCTCTGCATTCAGAGGTCTCAATGAACCTTTCTGAGGACCAGCAGTAAGAGGAGGAATATTCGAAGTGTAACTATCTAAACCAGGATATAGCTTTTCCCAATAGTAATCTTTTTCAGGAGGAATAACACCAAGAAGGAAGAATAAGAAAGCTTCTGTCAAAAGACCAGCAGTAATCATGATGTTACCTAAAGGGTGACTCGTAATTTTGAATAGTGCTCCTAGCATTACGATTGACGCTCCTACACCGATGATCAAGTTTTTAAGGTATTTAAATCCTTTAGATTTTATAAAACTCATATTAGTTAGAAATTTTTAGTTAGCTATTAACCGATTATTTAATATTGTTGTTTAACTGTTTGCTCAATTAAAAGTCACTTAAGGACCTTCCAAGGAAGGTTAAAGCGCAGCGAAATCCAATATAAGATTTCGTTGTATCCTGATATTCCCAGTTTCTCGTCCCTGTTTGACAATAGTGAGAAATATCTTTCCAGGATCCACCTCTGATTACTTTTCTCTTATATGATTCAGGATCGTCATCTTTTGCATCATATTTAATGTCCGGATTCAGATCGTGTGTATGAGAATAAGCATTTGGGTGAAAAGCAGTTTCAGTCCATTCTGAAACATTTCCGGCCATATTGTATAGACCATAATCATTAGGGAAGTAAGCATCTGCTTTTACAGTATAAAAGCCACCGTCTTCAGGATAATTTCCTCTTCCCGGCTTGAAGTTCGCAAGGAGACATCCTTTAGCGTTCCTGATATAGTAACCTCCCCATGGGTAAGGTGCAATTTCACGTCCGCCTCTTGCAGCCCATTCCCACTCAGTTTCAGTAGGTAACCTGAATTCTTCAGTATTTGGCTGATCTTCACCTTTGAATGAATTCCAGAGTTTGGTTCTCCAGTGGGAAAAGGCCTTCGCCTGTTTCCAGTTTACACCAACGACCGGGTAATCATCAAATGCCGGATGCCAGAAATAATTTCTTGAATAAGGCTCGTTATAAGAATATGAAAAATCACGAATCCACACCAGTGTATCCGGATAAACGTTTAACGTTTGCTCGTTGAGCAGGCTTGATCTGATAGCGCCAGGGCTATGAGCAGCCTTCTGCCAGTCAATCCATTTGTATGTATAATTAAATTGCCTGGTATCCATGGCACGCTCACCTTCATACAGACGCATATCACCTTCATAGTACATTTCATCAAGGGTCTCGTCGTTATAGTCAAGTTCCAACTCCCAGTCCAGCCTTTCGTTGCCGAATTCATCTTCGTAGGAGTCGCCCATGATCACGTGAGCAATTGAATCTCTTACCCAATAAACAAATTGTCTGTATTCGTTATTGGTAATCTCCGTATCGTCCATAAAGAACCCGGCGATTGAGATTTGTTTTGGTCTTTGGGTATAAGTTGAGAAGATATCCTGGTCACTCTGACCTATAGTCAAAGTACCCGAAGGGACATATACCATACCAAAGGGATTGATTCCGTTCCAGCCGGGTGTGTCCTGCACTCCAATTAGCTCTCCTGACCCGTCTCTTCCACATGAGCTTAACATAAATATGATTAAGCCAAATGCAAAAAATGCTTTTCTTTTCATGTTTATTTAACTGATTTTAGCCGATTTCTTACAATGCCAATTTTCAATGACGTGTAAAATTAAACTTTGTTGTTTAAAACAAAAATTTAGCCCCAAAATAATATTGCCCTTACTAAAGTTTAACTTAGCAATTAGTTTAACGCTTGTATTAGGGGGCTTATTTTATTTTCTTTTTAATTTTTAAATATTCTTTAAAGATTTCTCGGATTGTAAATAATATCCGGTGGTAAACCAATCCCAATACGCTTATTCAGATTGTAATTGATGTTTATTTCATGCGAACCTTGTGATACTTCGCGTAATGCACTTATACCCATATCATAGCTGTATGATAATGTATAATGCTCATTTAACTTAAGACCACCTATTACTATAAACGAATCCAATGACTTTTCATTGAAACCTCGCAGACTCATACCTCCAAAAATATTGCCACTTTTTATGAGGCAGGAAATGTCGCTCTGATATGATTTGAAATTAGATTTTAATAAGAATGAAGGATAAACCTCAAAATCACCTATCAATAATGGGATCTGTCCAAATAGACTTATATGTTTTGATTGATTGAAGGTAAAATTATCAAAACTTGAAGAAGACAGGGTAATATTTGACATAGTAATTCCAAGGTCAAAATAGTCTTGTCCAATAAACACACCTATTGTCCAATCCGGTGATATACCGTTCATGGTTGATTCTGATAAGATAGGATCTTCATGGGAAATAATTCC
>JAHHJO010000332.1:0-3022 GCA_018680275.1 Bacteroidia bacterium | reverse complement strand
GTAAAACCAAGTACACGTCTGAAATGGGACCCGGTGGACGATCAGAATTTATTAGGCTATAAAGTACACTGGAGAGATACAACATCCCCAACCTGGGACTATTCCAGGTTTGTAGGACTCAATACAGATATCACCCTGGATAATATCATCATAGATAATTTTCTTTTTGGCGTGTCTTCCGTAGCAAAAGACGGTAACGAATCAGTTGTGGTTTATCCGAAAACACTGATCCCACGTCGTAAATAATTAATAACGGTACATTTGGACAACGTCATTATTATTGGCTATCACCAATATAGAGCTTTCACCTGCACCAATGACAGCCAGATCCCTGACATCCTTGTCAGCAGAAACTCCGGTCCGATCACTTCGAAGAACGGTTATCTCTCCGTTATCTCCAAACTGAAGTAAACATCCTTTCCCAGCATCACTGCGGGTTGTTTCAACTTCCCTGTTATACATATTGCCTGCCAGAAAAACATCTTTTTTCCCGTCCCTGTTGAAATCATCAACAGCGATGCCGTATACAGGGGCGATCTGAGCTTCATTTGGTAATGTTATATGTTCAAATTGTCCGTTTCCATTATTAAGGAATAAAGTATTCGAGAAGGTTTGAGCTTCCTGGACAGTTGTTGTTTCTGATATTTTATCTTCCAAAACGGATTCAATGGTCGCAAGACCAAAGTCTTTGTAGGTTTTGAATTTCTTTTTTACGAAAGGCATTTGTTCTGAAGAACATTGACGTCCTCTAACAGGAAAACATTGCCCGTTTTCATAGAATCCCAGGTAAACATCATTGGTTCCGTTTCTGTCGAAGTCATCAACATATAATTTAAAAGGTTCTTCCTTTGAAGCTTTATATTTAATATTATGTCCCAGGTTTCCGGCAATAATATCCTGATCGCCATCTCCATCAATATCAACGACTTCAAAGGTATTCCACCATCCTTTGGTGTTCTCTAGTTTATACTGGTCTGTTTTTTCAGTTAAAGTTTTGTTTCCAATTTCATACACAGCAACAGGCATCCATTCTCCGGCAACAATCAATTCCTTCTTTCCATCTGCATTAAGATCAGCAGTTACTGCATGTGTGACCATTCCATATTCGTTCAGAAAATCAAGTGAAGGATCTTCCAGTCTACTGAATTGACCATCTTTGTTTTCGAGGATATAACTGTCTACCCTCTTGCCATATTCCCCTGGCTTTTGCCTTCCTCCAACGAATAAGTCAAGGTCACCATCGTTATCTATGTCGAGAGGCACAGCACTGCCGGTACTAATGTTCATGCCGAAGTTCTGCCCTGATCTTTTGAACTTTCCCTGACCGTCATTCAGATAAAGCCTGTCTGCATATTCCGCACTACCGGACTTAAATTCGCTTCCACCACTGCAGACATACAAGTCATTATCTCCATCATTATCAACATCAAAGAAAACAGCACCTCCGTCTTCGGATTTTCTATCATTTTGAATAGCAACATTATTAATCTTTTCAAATGATCCTTCTGATCTATTCACAAGTACCTGCGCGCTTTCACCGACAGAACCACCCAGGAAGAGATCTTCCAATCCATCTCCATTTATATCTGCTTTTGCTAATACAGGTCCTAGGGTTGATGTTTTATAGGGTAACAGTATTTCTCTCTCATAATCATCAAATACATTCTCGACATGATTTATTGTTGCATTCACATCAGCGAACAGAGCGTCTTTCTGATTGGTTCTTGTCTTTGTTTCTGTGGCATCAGAATATTTGACAACAAGGTTCTGGTTGGCTTTTATCTTCTGAAGCACATTCATTTTATTGTCATGCCATGTCACTCTTATTTCATCTATCATTTCAGACTTGTTTAATCCAAAATGTGCGATTTTCTGAGATGCAGACATATAGCCTCTATACGGACTTAATTCATAAATCTGTGTATCGTTGTCATAGTCAACTTCTATGATGGCGTTTATCCCATCTATATTTGAAGCAGGTCCTTCAAGTTTAATTGTAATGTAATTATTAAGCTTATTCTCATTGGCCATATTCCTGTAGAGACTGGCTTCCATATTCATATTATTAATCACCATGTCCAGGTCCCCGTCATTGTCAAAATCAGCATATGCTGCGCCCTGAGACCATGTCTTTTCTTCAAATCCCCATTCCTCGTTATGTTTTTCAAAACTTAAATCGCCATTATTTCGATACACATAATTGGCAATTTTAAAACTTGGCGCCTGGTTGGATATCTCCATCGGATTCACATAGAGTTGTTTGTTTGCAGACTTTGAAGCTTCTTCAAGTTTTTCCTTCATAAATCCTTTACGCCAGATTTCAAAATCCTTGTTTCGCATGTCTTTGATCAATCCATTGGTTACCATGAGATCCTTCAAACCATCATTGTCAAAATCGATAAATAATGGTGTCCAGCTCCAGTCTGTATTTGAAACCCCGGACATCTGGGCAATTTCACTGAATGTATCATCTCCATTATTTAACTGTAGTGCATTAAACATATACTGGTAGTGATAGCCGTTTTCTGCCAACATGAAAAATTTGGCAGGATTCATACCACTCATGTTTGTTTTAATCCTGAAGTTATCCTCTGCTACCATGTCAGCAACATATATATCGAGATGACCATCATTGTTAATATCAGCAATGTCTACACCCATACTGAAATTACTCATGTGCTTGAGTGCATTATCTGCAACATTCGAGAATGTTCCATTCCCGTTGTTTTTGTAAAGAAAGTCAGCTTCGTCATAGTCTGAAGCAATATAAATATCTGTCCATCCATCTTTGTTATAATCAATGGTTGTCGCGCTTAAACTATAATTGTAGTTTGTTATTCCGGCGCTTTCCGTCACATCAGTAAACCTGCCGTTATCATTTCTGTATAATTTGTCTGTATATCTATAATCAATCTTTCCTTTTAGAGCAGATTTTAAGCGGAGTGAATTTGGTGGCTGGTTAGCAAGGTAAATATCAAGATCACCATCCCTGTCATAATCAAAAAAGTTGGCCATTATGGAA
>JAHHJO010000075.1:0-2854 GCA_018680275.1 Bacteroidia bacterium | reverse complement strand
GGTGTATAATGATTTAATGATTTAATGATTTAATGCCAAAATGCTTTAATGCCGAGATGCTTTAATGCCTCAATTGGTTTGCTCCTGGAATAGCTTGGCATTTAAAATGTAGATGAACTACAAAACGAGGATGATCTTTACACAGGTATTGTTATTCGTTTGAATTCACAATCATAAAAAATTCCTACCTTGATAATTCCTAAAACAAGCAAATGCAAATCATTGAAAACGCGAAACAATATGATGCAATTATAGTTGGATCGGGAGCCGGAGGTGGTATGACAGCTAAAGTACTGGCAGATGCCGGATTGAATATTGCCATCGTTGAAGCAGGGCCTTTTTTTGATCCCAAAAACCCTGAAACAATGACCCAGATGAAGTGGTCTTATCAATCCCCGAGACGTGGTGCAGGTAACCGGAGGGATTTTGGGGAGTTTGATATGGCCTGGGGAGGATGGGATATCGATGGGGAACCCTATACAACTACTGAAGGCACAGAATTTAAATGGTTTCGGTCACGAATGTTGGGTGGAAGGACCAATCATTGGGGTAGAATATCATTGCGATTCGGTCCCGATGATTTCAAAGCCAGGAACAGGGATGGATTGGGTGAAAACTGGCCAATCGACTATGAGGATGTGAAGCCTTATTATGATAAACTGGACAAACTCATCGGTATTTTTGGTACAAATGAAGGATTACCCAATGACCCGGATGGATTTTTTCTTCCACCTCCTAAACCACGATTACATGAGTTGTTTTATATCAAGGCAGCAAGGAAACTTGGCATTACTGTTATCCCATCCCGGCTTTCCATATTGACAAAAAGGATCAATAAGGAACGTGGTGTCTGTTACTATTGTGGTCAATGTTCACGTTCATGCAATGCCTATGCTGATTTTTCTTCAGGATCATGCCTGGTTTTCCCGGCCCAAAAATCAAAGGGACAGGTTGATCTCTATACCAATTCAATGGTTCGGACAGTGGCTACCGGAAAGGATGGCAAAGCTATCGGGGTGAACTACATCAATAAGGAAGACCGCATGGAATACCAGTTGAGGGGTAAGCTTGTGGTCCTTGCTGCATCGGCATGCGGGACCGCAAGGATATTACTCAATTCAAAAAGCACGGTTCATCCGAATGGACTTGGTAATAGCAGTGGTATCGTCGGGAAATATCTTCATGATTCTACAGGATCAAGCAATATGGCTATTATACCCGAATTGTTGGATCGTCAGATAAGTTACAATGAAGATGGTGTTGGCGGTATGCATGTGTATTCACCCTGGTGGCTCGATAACAGTAAACTCGATTTTGCAAGGGGCTATCATATAGAAGTGTGGGGAGGAATGGGTATGCCTTCTTATGGTTTTGGTATGGGTATGCATAAAATGGCCAAATACCTCGGGCATGAAGCTGGTGGATATGGAGACATACTCAGAAAAGATGTGAAACGAATGTATGGTGCATCTATAGGTTTTGGTGGAAGAGGGGAGTGCATAGCACGCGAAGACAACTATTGTGAACTGGACCCGGAGGTTGTTGATGAATTTGGTATACCTGTTCTTCGTTTCAATTATACTTTTTCTGATCATGAATTGAATCAGGCCAAACATATGCAGAAAACTTTTGCAGAGCTTTTTCATGCGATGGGTGCTGAACCTATGTGGTCGGCACCTGGTAAGGAGGATAATTATGGATTAAACAAACCGGGTGAGATCATTCATGAAGTCGGAACAACCAGGATGGGGGACGATCCTTCAACTTCAGTGACCAATAAATACCAGCAGCTTCATGATTGTGATAATGTATTTATAACTGATGCCGGGCCATTTGTTTCCCAAGCAGATAAAAATTGTACATGGACGATCATGGCATTGGCATGGCGGGCCTCTGACTATATTGTCGATCAACTCAAAAAAATGAATATCTGATGATGGATCGAAGAGAAACCTTAAAAAGCCTTTTAATTGGAAGTCTTGCTGCCGGTACCATCCTTCACAACGGTTGCAGAAGCGATCAGCGATCAGCTGATGCAGTTGTAGATTATTCAAAATTGTATGGCAGGACGCCAGAAGAATTGGAACTTGACAGAACCTTGATGGAGCAGGAATCTATATTTACGGTGCACGAACTGGAAACCATTGCGATCCTGTGCGATATTATTCTGCCTGCCACCAATACCGCTGGTTCAGCTGCAGAAGCGGAAGTTCCCGCTTTTATCGATTTCATTGTGAAGGATATGCCTAACCATCAACTGGCACTCAAAGGAGGTTTGATGTGGCTGGATACAGAATCAAATCGAAGATTTGGAAAGGTGTTTTCTACACTTGATGACCGGGAGCAGAAAAGTATTGTAGATGATATCGCCTATCCTGACCGTGCAAGGCCTGAAATGAAGCCAGGTGTTCGATTTTTTAATAAAATGCGCGATCTGACTTTGACGGGGTATTACACTTCAAAAATGGGTATCGAGGATCTTGGCTACAAGGGTAATCGTCCCAATGCATGGGATGGTGTCCCGGCTGAAGTGTTGAAAGATTACAGTGTAGATTATGATCCGGAATGGCTTGCCAAATGTGTGGATCAGGATAAGAGGAATGATATTGCGGAGTGGGATGAGAAAGGGAATTTATTAAGATGATGATCGGGAACTTGCAGAGTAATTGCAAGTTAACTGACTGGGTTGTTGTCTGAAGTTGTAAACTTCAGACAACGAGTGGAGAATTCAGATCAATGGATAAGATTTAAAAAATGGCTGATGTTGTGATGTTTTGATCAGGAATGCTGCAATACTGATTCCTTCCCTCTTTTAGATTATAATCCCATATAATTCCAATGAGGAATTTGAGTT
>JAHHJO010000306.1:0-7632 GCA_018680275.1 Bacteroidia bacterium | reverse complement strand
AGCACTCATGAATTTTCTAGTATGTGTGAGGGATTCCATATAAATCACGATACTGCTGGTACCCGGATCATTTCCAAAATAATCAATGAGATCTGCAAATCCCACATCAATCATTGAACCAATGGATACGAAATAGCTGAATCCGACATTTTTTGCCACTGACCAGTCAAGAATTGCTGTACACAAGGCACCACTTTGTGAGATGAATGCAATTTTACCAGGCAAGGCCATTTTATTTGCAAAACTTGCATTTAGTTTTATTGAAGGTTTGATGAATCCAAGGCAGTTAGGTCCTATGATCCTCATTTTATATTTCCTGGCATATCCCAGGATCGTATCAGTCAGTTTATGTCCTTCTTCTCCAACCTCCATAAATCCCGCAGAAATGATGACAATTCCACCCACACCATATTCACCACATTCCTTTACCAAATCAGGCACAGTGTGGGAAGGTGTAGCTATAATGGCGAGATCAATATCATCTCTTGTGTCTGCAAGTTTGGCGTAGCTTCTGACACCATAAATGCTTTTGTTCTTAAAATTGATAGGGTAGACTGTCCCTTTGAACCCGGAGCCAATCATGTTTTTAATCAGTGCATATCCTACACTCCCTTCATTATTTGAAGCGCCAATGACGGCTACTGTTTTTGGTTCAAAAATTTGTTTCAAAGGACTCATATCTTATCTGTTTATTTTTTTTAAATATTCCAATAAGGCTTTAACCTGGTTAATAGATTGTTACTCCTGATTTCATATTCGTCCCAAACCTTGATATTAGATTCGGTTTGGCTTTCAGTAAACCTTTTAGTTTTACCGTTCATCCCATCCACAAAATTGAACAAACACTTTTTTAATTCTTCAATATTATATCCGCCTTCGAGGGTAGCAAAGGTGTTTTGAAAGTTGTTTTTCAGTGTTACGCCTATATTATAAAATGTATCTACAGTTAATCTTAAATCCAGTAGCAGGTCATACTGATGTGAATCAAACCCGGCAGATATGGCAACAACATCCGGGTCAAATGATTTAGCTAGAGGAAGTATTGATCTGAATGCATCCATAAAAATGTCATCTGATGATCCTGGAGGTAAAGGAACATTGATCGTATAACCTTTGCCTTTGTCATCACCTATTTCATTTTCACTTCCATGCCCTGGAAATGCCGGGTATTGGTGAATAGACCAATACATAACCTGATCAGAATCATAAAATATTTCTGAAGTCCCGTCTCCAAGATGACCGTCAAAATCAAAGATCAGTACACGTTTCCCTTCGTTTACAAATTTCTGAGAGGCAATGGCTACATTATTGAATATACAGAACCCACTGGCGCGGTTTGGATATGCATGATGCCCGGGAGGTCTTACAACCGCCATGTCTCCCCGTTCCGAAGCAAGAATGGTTGCATTTGCTGCGTAAACTGCAGCTTCGTAGGAGCCGGGGGATGTATGGGTGTCACCATCCAAAGCTTTACCCAGGACACAAGACTCTTTCACTTGTTGTATATAGCGATCCCCATGAATCAGCTTTAAAACAGATTCGTCAAATGGGATTTCGCTTACAGGTAAATCTCCTAGGGATTCTAATCTCTTTTTGTTTTCAGGGTGCATCCCTGTATCATGATTCCTGAAAATCGGATGGTAGATTAAATCCATTTTTTTTTTATAATAAAGTATGCAAGTTTATTATTATTGGAAGGCTTAATTGTGATGTGTGTCAATTGTAGAAATGATATGCATCATTATTTGCATACTCCTTATAGCCAGGCTTTCTTTATTTTATTAGTAGATGAGAGACTGTGATTAAGTTGAAGGTATTTGTCTTATGTCTAAAGATTTTAGTCGGATTCTAGAGAGAAATCTAACCCAACCATTCCTTGAATTTTTTGACCCTGTCACGAGCAACAATGAGTTCTTCATGATCAAAACCAGCTATTTCAATCTTTAGTCTGCTGTTCGTGTAGCTGATTACATTCTCAATGAATTCAATATTGACAATTGCTGATCTGCTAATCCGGAAAAACATATTGGGATCTAAGGAAATACTTAATTCGTCTAAGCTGAGATCCAAAGGGTAGGACCTGTTATTCTCAGTAGCTAAGTAATTGATTTTGTCTTTGGAATAAAACAATATTATATCCTTTGTTTGGACTGATCTTAACCGGTCACCAATCTTAATCCTGAATCTTTCTTTGAATTGGGAGTTTGAGATTTGATTGAAAATCATCTGACTCAATGCACCAAGATCCGGTGTCGTTTGAATTCCATGATGTGCTTTATATTTATTCAAGGCGTTTTTCAATTCAGTACGGTCTATGGGCTTCAGTAAATAGTCGACACTGTTTTGCTTGAAGGCTTTGATTGCATATTGGTCAAAAGCAGTCGTGAAAATAACGGGTGACTTAAGCGTACATAATTCAAAAACTTCGAATACGATCCCATCGCTCAGGTGAATATCAAAAAAATAGAGGTCAGGTTCACCAATCTCTTCAACTGCACTTTTTATTTGAATGATACTTTTACAAACCCTTAATACTTCAATATCGTTTTCCTCAAGAAGCTTTTGCATTCTCCTTGCTGCGACTGCCTCGTCTTCCGCAATGATACATTTCATGTTCTTAATTTAATAGAGGAATTTGCACACTAAATTTATCAGAAGTATCCTTAACAGTGACTATTTCTTTAGATAAAAGAGAATACCGATCTCTAATGTTTTTCAAACCCATGCCATTACCCATAGCCAAATTCATTCGTTTCTTACGGTTATTTTCAATGACTAAAAATTTGTCCTGATTATAGATCTTAATTTTCAATGGTTCTTCCTCATCAAATGCGTTATGTTTGATTGCATTTTCCAGCAGCAGTTGTAATGTAAGGGAAGGCAATGATCGATTAAGCGTTTCATCAGAAATATCCACCAACATTTCGATACTGTTTTCAAATCTTGCAAGGTGTAAATCCAGGTAAGATTTTGCAAAACTTAATTCATCCCTGACCGTACTTGTGTCTTCATTTCTGCTTTCTAATATGTATCTGTAAATCTTTGACAACCCGGTTAAAAAGTCCTGTGCCTTTTCTTTATCCTCTTCAATTAGTCCAGACAATACATTAAAACTGTTAAAAAGAAAGTGTGGGTCAACATGGGCTTTTAAGGCATTCAGTTCAGAAATAAGTTTTTCCTGTCTTAATTGTTCACTAATTTTTTTCTCTTTCTGTACTTCTTTAAAAAATTCCATTGCATGAAGAAATGATGAAATTATGATGGTAATCATCAATGCAATAATGTAGAAACTCAGGTTGCGCCGGCTAAATAAAGTTGAGGGATCGTTCCCCCAGATCATTATCCAGAGAACATAATTAAGAATGACCAAAGTGAGCATCGTGATAATTATACTGCCAAAAATCCCAAACCACATCCTTGCCTTTGGAGATTTTTCCCAGCCAACAAATTTTTCAAGCGTATCTATAAACCATCCATTCACAAGGGTTAAAGAGATTCCATAATACACATTGTAAAACAAGCTCATCTTAGTATTGTCCCAGGTGATTTCTCCATATGCTGCGATGTTAATAATAACCGATACAACAGATAAGATCACTACAACCTTTAATGCCAATATAAAATCACTTAAAAACTTTTTCATTATTGTTATAATATATAATTATCAACTTCCACATTGAGAAATAATCTGTGTGACTCTTTCTTTTCCATATTTTGGTGCAAACGGAATTTCTGAGTTTTGTTTTTCAAAAAGTGGAAGCATCTCATTTAAACGTTCACAAAAAGGAGTAAGGTCTTGTCCGAAAAATCTTGCAGTTCCCATTTCATATTCTATGCTATTCGAAAGAGCGCGTGGGTTGTCAGGGTCCAGTTCTAAGGCTTTACCGTGCAAATCCATTATCTTTTGAGAATGCGTCATACCATAAGTGCCGGGGTCTGCAGCAACATATCCTGTATATAGCAGGCCTTCCAAAGTGTAGACTTCAGAATTATCGGGAGACCGTTCGTGACATTTCTCAATATGTGCTTTTGCAGATTCTAAATATGCAAATCTTTGTTCAAGGTCGCCAGGCGCAAAGCTTTGGGTAATCAATACATTGGCAGCATAATAACTTGGTAGCCAGTTTTCTGTTTCTGCCTGTGAAATCCTTTCAAATAGTGCGACCGCTTCTGCGTGCTTTCCATTTGTCCATAAATCAAAAGCCTGGCCCATTCCTGATTCATATTGACCTTGAGCTATCGATAAGATGAGACCAAACAAAACGAAATTTAAAGTGAGTAGTATGTTTTTCATTCTAGTGGATTTAGGTTTTATAAATATAGATGTTAGTATTTTGAAAAATTATTTTGGTATTACAATTTGATGATGAGTTCTTTATCATGACTTTCTACAACAAAAACAGCATCATTCCATTTAGGTGGTCCAAACCTTCCTTTGGCTCCGTTTGAACATGCATATGGTTCTTTAGGGATCCTGAATATTCCTGAATCAAGTATGTCGTTATTGTTTTCGTCATGATATAAAGAGATACCGTATTCCCCATTCCTTATATCGTCAAATATCACGGTGGCTTTGCCATCAACAATTTCTCCTGTCAGCCCTGCATAAGTTTTTTTTAACCAACTGTCTGAACTGTTATAAATTCCTACACTAATCTTTCCTTTGGATGACTTTATGTTTTGGATGTGTACGGTTATTTTATTGGTTTTTGTATTCGATACCTCTTGAGCCATTATACTATAGCTGGATAGAAGGCAAGTTGTCAGAATTAAAATATAGTATGTCATTAAGTAAATATTTTGGTTTATTAGAATCATAGTGTTTCCAATTGGTTTTTGGTTTTATCCGAACTTATGGTCATAAAAAATCCAACAAAGAAAAACTGATCTTCAGAAGGTCTGATAAGTTCGCTGGCATACATACCCATGGAGTCAGGGTTGTTTGCATAACGGTATCCAAACTCATTATTAAAACCAGGCAGATTGGATACTGATACAAACAGTATTTTTTGCTGTGAGATCAAATATGACCAACTGGCACTGACGTTATGAAAATAACCAGAGCGTTCATTTTGAAACCCAGGCGTATTTGGATTTTCATAGGGTCTCCCGCTTGCAAACGAGTAGGTTAGACCCAGTTGAGATTGCAATTTATCTATCCATATTTTAGAAACGGCTGAAAAATTATGCTCAGCAGCAAATGCCGGTCTTGCTGCTTCCGGATAATTTAGATAATCTCTTGTGCTGTTCAACCAACTATATGAAATCCAGAAATCCGTGTTTTTAATTAATCGGGTCGCTCGCCAGAAAAAATCAAGTCCATAGGCTTCTCCGAATCCATTGTTGCTCACATTTTCTGGTTCGAATAGGCTTCCGTCAAATGAGATCAATTTTTGATAATCTTTATAGAAAGCTTCTATTCTCAGGATATGCTTGTCCGTTTTGTAATTATAGTTTGCCAGGTAATGGATAGCTCTCTCTGAGGCAATGTTCTGGTCATAATGCAAGAAACCCGGGTTGATCGTTTGACTGAAATGACCATAAGCCAGGCTGATTTGACCTTTTTTACTTACCTTTTTTGCAATGGTCAACCTAGGCATGAAAACATGCTCCCTGCTCAGGTTCAGGTATTCATATCTTAATCCTGGTTTAATAGCAAATGACTGATCAAAGAAATAATCTGACTCAAGGAAAGCAGCTGTTGTACGCGTTGTAAGTTCATTATTAAATTCTCCTGAATCACCAAGCGTATGAAGTTGGTTAACTTCTATGATATGCTCAGCGCCATAGTTTAATATAAACGGTTCACTGAGGATCGTTTTGAATGCAACTTTAGAATGTATACCATTCAGGTCGTTTTCTATTGCATCATTATTGAAATCCATTTGATCATCATTTTTTCCTGCAGAAATACCTGCGTATATGGAGGTTGACTTATTTATAAATTGTCTGTAGCTCGCATTTGCATATATGTTTTTGTTATTGATGCCTATTTCATCATCTTCCCTTGTGTCCAGGTTTAACCTGTTTAAATCAATATTCCCGGAGTCAGCTGCAAGGTATATTTTAAGAAGGCCATCTCGATTTGTCTTATGTCTGAAAACGGTCTCCCCGCCAAAGCCTGTGTACGGCGTGCGCCAGTTCAACCTGGAAGGTACCAGCCAATAATATGGTGTGAGATTATAATAGGCACCGCTAAAACTAATAGATGTCCGATCCCACTTTTTAGTATGACCCAATCCTACTCCAACTGTCATTAATGAGATGTTCGTTTCTGTATCTCTCGGTTCATCTATTGTGCTTAGATCCAATGTACCGGACAATGCATTTCCAAATTCTGATGAATAACCCCCAGTGCTAAAACTTACGCCTTTGAATAAGAAAGGAGAATACCTTCCCCTGGCCGGGGTACCTTGAACAGTTCTTGTATATGGTGAAAACACCTTTAATCCATCGATAAAAATCAGCGTTTCCCTCGCATCACCACCCCTGACAAACAATCTGCCATCATCGGCATTTTGCTGTGCACCCGGTAATGTTCTCATGGCAGCCATGACATCACCTACAGATCCAGCTGTCGTCACAATGTCGAGGGGCTTTAATACGGCTATTTTTGAGTTGTCTCCGGCTTTGAAAGTACTGGCAGTTATTTCTACGGCATTTAGTGTATTGGTGGATCCTTTTAACTTGATACTAAGGTTTTTTAAAGTATTGATATTGGCAGTTTGTTCATATTCCTGGTATCCAAGATATGATACCACTATTGTTTGTTCGCCAGTCAATGCTGAATCGAAAGCAAATTTTCCTTCGGTATCTGTTATTGTACCGTCGTAGCTTCCTTTGATATAAATATTGGCTCCTATGAGTGCTTCCGATTTCTCACCTACAACTTTACCTGAGACATTTACCTGGGCTATCCCTTGTACTTGCAGAAAAATAATGAGGTAAATGATCGTTCGCACGTTTTGAAGTATTTATACATCGAATATGGGCTATATGAAACCAGATTGAAAATAAAAGTTGATGGATTGTAGGATAGGGGGGATGAATCGTGAAGTAAGTGAAGAGTCGAATGGAATGGACTGATAACGATTGAGGGTATACTGATTATAAGCTTATTTGTTGTTAATAAGATTTCGGATTTTAATGATATGGATTTCTCCGTTCACTATGTTCGGTCGAAATGAAAAAGGGTGCTATTGGAAATATTTATTAATTTCTTTTTCTAGATAATCATTCACTCATCCACTCATTAAATAAAAATACCCCCACGTTGACGAAACATGAGGATGACTGAACGAACTCTGGAAGAGTCGAGTACGACAGTGCTCGAAGTGAAGGAACCGCGAAAGCGGGTGGGTAGGCAGATTCCCCATTGAAGTAAATGCAAAAAAAAATCCCCTTACATCGACGAAAATGTGTGGGGACGCCTTATTCTACTGCCGTTATGGTCAGTATATGATTGCAGCCCGTAGGATGAACGAGTGATTCCGACAAAGTCGGATGAAGTACGACAGTGCTTCAAAGGAGAGAACCGCGAAAGCGGGTGGGAGAGGATTCGAATCCCCGCTTAGGTATATGCAAAAAAAATACCCCCACGTTGACGAAACATGGGATGACTGAACGATCTCG
>JAHHJO010000137.1:0-4454 GCA_018680275.1 Bacteroidia bacterium | reverse complement strand
GTAAAATAAATGTCAAAACCTCCTTCTCCAGTCTTTCGGTCTGAATAAAACAGTGCCATCTGATTATCTGACTGAAACCGAAACCCGAGATCATTACCTGGCCCATTTACAGGTTCGTTAAGGTGTTCCAATGTTCCTGATTCAAATGCAAAATGATAAATATCAAAACCCCCGAAACAATATGGCCTGTTGGAACTGAAATAGATTTGGTTTTTGTCGGCCGACATAAAGGGACTCCTTTCATCATGTGGGCTATTGACTTGGGGTCCCATGTTTATGGGTCTGGACCACTCCCCGTTTTTATATTCGATGCTGAAAAGATCATATCCTCCTTCTCCTGGCAAAACAGAACTGGCAAAGACAAGACTTGTGTCACTAAGGATCTGAACATCCTCAACCATGGAAAACACTTCATCGGGAAGTGGAATAATGTGTCTCTCTCCCTCCCTGTAGCATGACACATAATATTGCCTGGCATTTCCACCTTTGTGATTCAAATCATACACCATGCTCATTCCGTCTCCACTGATGTCGTGAATGGTTTCCTGGTCAGGAGATGAGATTTGCCTGTTAAACAACGAATCTTGTTCCCATTGTCCTTTATCATTTATAAAGCTGGAGTGTATATCTAGGTCTCCTTTTATCCCGTTGGTACTGTAATAGAACACATTGCCATATTGAGGACTTTGTAAGGGCTTTATTTCATCAAAAAGACTGTTGACCGTTTCGTCGAAACTTTGAACGAGTACCTTGTCCTTTGTTTTTTTGCCTGAAAGTGCAAACATGCAGTTTTTAAGTTCGCGAACTACCGTTTCATATTCCTTCCCTTGTCCATCAGCAGCTTTCAGGTATTCTTTATAGAAGAATGCCGCTTCTTCATATTCTCTGCGATGGTGCTGGACCTGTGCCATTCTTAAAAACAGTTCTGGTGAATTATTTCCGAGCTTTTTAGCCCTGGTAAGGTTCATAACCGTTTGTGTCAACTCATTTAAATGAAAATAGGCTTCTCCCAACTCCTGCAGTGCATCACCATCATTGTCGAGGTCTTCGTATTGCGAAAAATACTTGACAGCTTGTGTATACTGGCCTTGAAGAAGTGCTTTCCTTGCAATTGACAGATTATTATCCTGTGTATATCCTGCAGGATGCGTCAGAAGAAAAAAGACAAAAAATATTTGTTTGGTGCAAGGCATTAAATTAACAGGATTGGAAATGTTGTAATCCGTTTAAACTGTTTGCGTATGGTCAAATTGTTCGAGATAGTCTGCAACCTTTCTGAGATATGATCCCCCAAGAAAACCATCTACAATCCTGTGGTCATAAGATAGTGATAAATACATCATTTGTCTTATGGCAATCACATCTCCAAATTCTGTTTCAACAACGGCCGGTTTTTTCCTGATTGCCCCGGTAGCAAGAATTGCAACCTGCGGCTGGTTGATTATTGGTGTTCCCATTACATTTCCAAACGTTCCGACATTGGTGATTGTAAAAGTTCCGCCTTGTATTTCTTCTGGTTTGAGTTTGTTTGCACGTGCTCTGCCTGCCAGATCATTGACTGCACGTGTTAGGCCGGGAAGATTGAGATAGTCGGCGTTCTTAATAACCGGAACAATTAAATTACCGCTTGGTAAAGCAGCAGCCATTCCAACATTGATGTCCTTTTTCTTCAGGATTCTATCTCCATCCAGGGAAATATTGATCATTGGAAAATCCTTAATTGCCTTGACAACAGCCTCAATAAAAATAGGGGTATATGTAATCTTCTCACCGTATTTTTCAACAAATAGGTTCTTGTTTGCATTTCTCCAGTTTACAATATTTGTGACATCAGCTTCAACAAATGATGTGACATGAGGGGAAGTATGCTTGGACATCACCATATGGTCAGCAATAAGTTTTCTCATTCTGTCCATTTCGATGATTTCTGTTCCGGAAGAATCTATGCTCGTACCGGATTGATTACCTTTGGCAGCTTTTGAGGCTATAATTGTTGTGGCCTCAACAGGTGCAGATACCGGAGCTGTTTGCTGAACAGTTATAGTGCCACGATTTTTTACATACGATAGAATATCCTTTTTTGTTACCCTTCCTTTCGCTCCGGAACCGGGCATGTTATCAAGTTCTGCAATCGAAATGTTTTCTTTAGCGGCAATTGATTTAACCAAAGGAGAATAAAACCGAGATCCTTTGCCGTTGCTTTTTGCTGCAGCTGGGGTGGGAACACTTATAGCAGGAGATGCCTCCCTGACAGGTTCGGGTGTTTCATTGACTTCAGCCTGTATTGCTTCGATTTCCTTTTCGATTTCAGCAGCTGCTGATGGTATTGTTTCACTTTCTTCTCCTTCTGTTTCTATAATAGCAATGACCTTCCCGACTTCAACTATATCATCTTCTTTGAAAAGAATTTCCTTAATGACACCATCTACAGGTGAAGGAATTTCGGAATCCACTTTGTCTGTTGCAATTTCAAGTATAGTTTCATCTTCTTCCACCTTGTCTCCGACATTCTTGACCCACTTCAAAATCGTAGCTTCCATGATACTTTCTCCCATCTTGGGCATCAATAAATCTGTTCTTGCCATAACTGTTAATTGAACGGCAAAATTACGTCATTTATTGATGAGTTAAAAGTAAACGAAGTCGATTCATGGCTACGACCGTGGTGTATTCAATGTTCTTTAACCTGTCTTTCCCAAGTTGGAGTTTTTCGGTTTGCTTTTTCTCTTTCGTCCCCCAAGCTAACCATATTGTACCTACTGGTTTAACCGGTGTTCCTCCTGTAGGCCCTGCAATTCCTGATATAGCAACACCTGTGTCTGCATTATATAACCCCAGGATACCTTCAAGCATTTCAATGACTGTTTCTTCACTAACTGCCCCATAACTTTCAAGCGTTTTGCTTTCTACACCCAAAACATTTTCTTTGATACTGTTGTCATATGCAACTATTCCGCCTATAAAATACCGGGATGATCCTGATATTGAAGTAAGTTTATGGGCCAGGTGCCCTCCTGTACAACTCTCTGCTACAGCAAGGGATTTCCCATTATTTGTATACAATTCATTTAATGCTTCTTCTATTCTGGTTCTCCCCGATGCATAAACATATTTTCCTAAGCTTTCTATTATCTTCTTTTCCAATTGTGTTAGAAGTGCCTTTTTGTTTCCGTTTCCTCGAAGTGTAAGCCTTACTTTCACTTCTCCAAGTCCGGGAAGAAACGCTACCGAGATACCTGGTGGAATATGATCCGTGATGTCAGAAATTATTTCTTCTACGCGTGTCTCTCCAATCCCTATGGTTCTGATCGTTCTGTGTTCTATGTACTGAAGCCTTTTTTCCGTGTTTAGAAAATCCTTTCTAAAACTGTTTTCAAAAATCCACTTCATTTCATACGGAACCCCGGGTAAAGAAAGGATCATTTTGTCTTTTAAATTAAATAGCATCCCAGGAGCGGTCCCCATTTTGTTTGTAAGCAGGCGGACTCCTTGTGGCATATAGCATTGCAGTTTGTGGGCTTTGGTCAGGGTAAAACCCACCTTATTAAAATATTGCTTAATTGACTGATACAGCTTTTCATCAAAATACATGTCGGCTCCGATCGTTTCCGCGATGGCTACTTTGGTAATATCGTCCTTAGTTGGTCCAAGCCCTCCGGTTAATATTACTAATTCTGAATTTTCGAGGCCTTGTTTTATCGCCTTGATTATGCTTTCTTTTTTATCACTTATGGACATTGTAATAAGAACTTCCACACCCATCTCGGTCAGTTGTTGGCCCAGCCATGCAGAATTGGTATCTATTATCTGACCAATCAGTATCTCATCGCCAATTGTAACTATACTTGCTTTCATTCCGGTATAATAAATCTAATTTCTCTAAAGTTATATGCCTGGGTATTACCTCCGCTACTTACACAAAGTCTGCCTTCATCGGATATGCCCTCTATCCTTCCTTCAAATTTTTCTTCTTGCTGATTGCAAAACATTAAGTTCTGACCCATGCCATACAATTCTGACAAATAGGCGCTTTTAAGTTCAGCTGTCCTGGTTATGTAAAAATTCATTTTTTCTTCAAAGAGGATCTGGAGTCTGAATAATAACAGGAGCCTATTATGCGCTTTTCCTGTAATCTGTTTAAGTGAAATCGGGTTGGGAAGATTGGCGGGGAATTCTGCCTGGTTAACATTGAGTCCTATTCCAAAAATACCGTGGGTAATGTTCATGCCCCTGACAATATTCTGTATAAGAATCCCGCCAAGCTTGTTATTCTTTACGTAAATGTCATTGGGCCATTTAATCGACATCTTTTCATCTGGAAGAATTTCTTTTACCAGCGAGATAACAGAAAGCCCAAATATCATGTTAAGATCAAATTGGTGGAAAACCGGATGTTTTAAGCGGACAATGAAGGAGGCTGTCAGGTTTTTTCCAGGCTCACTGTACCAAATCCT
>JAHHJO010000467.1:0-3853 GCA_018680275.1 Bacteroidia bacterium | reverse complement strand
CCTAAGTAACACTTGCGCCAGAGCTTCAGCGTCGGATCACGGTGGACAGGCAATCCGATTTCAGAAGATTTAATTATTTTACAAACAAAAAACGATGTCCTCTTCCCATGGCACAATGTTTCCGGGTCTGAGATATTCAGATGCAACCACAGCCATTGAGTGGCTTTGCAATACACTGGGCTTTAAAAAACTTTTAGTGGTACCTGGCGAGAAAGGTACAATTGTTCATGCTCAATTGAGTTTGGGTACAGGAATTATTATGATCGGATCAGAAAGTAATAATGAATATGGTCTTCATGTCCGCCCACCATACAAATTGGAAAATATCAATACTCAATCTCCCTATATCTATATAGAAAACATCGAAGCGCATTATAATCATACCAAATCATCGGGTGCTGATATTGTCATCGAACTTAGGGAAGAAGAATACGGGGGCAAGCACTACCTTGTGCGCGATCCGGAAGGACATCTGTGGAGTTTTGGTTCATATGATCCGCTGGGTTAAATGATAGATTGAGTGATCAGCAAGATGAGTGCTTTTTGAAATTCGCCTGATTTAATCCTGGAATGTTCACTCATCCCTTTATCCCAACATCCAATCATCAAAAAAAATCCTCACACACCAATTCCACCATTTTTCTAATCTATTTTCTAAGAAGTAGATATTAGCTATTTTTAGACATCTTATGAAGCATATATTTGTATTAGTCGTTTTATCCCTGGCTTTACTATCCTGTAATAACGAGATGACTCAACAACTTGAGCCTAAGGGAACTGCCCTTGGTGTGATGAACGAAATTGTTGTCATTTCAGATGATGAAATATGGGAGGGTGCAGTAGGTGATACCTTCAGGTATTATTTTGAGTCTGCCTTTCCTATCCTGCCAAGACCTGAGCCCTTATTTGACCTTCGTCATTTTACAATTTGGGAATTGAACGGACAACCCTTGAGAAAGGAATTAAGAACTTATGTTATCCTGGCAGATCTTTCTGATGATGAATCTGAAACCACAAAAATGGTAAAGGCCGATATGGGATCTGAAAAATTCAACCAGGCATTGACAACTGGTAGCCCAATCTCTTCAGTTGGTAAAGATAAATGGGCCAGGGGTCAGGTGCTTATTTATATGTTTGGAAAGGATAGAGAAACACTTGCAGAATCAATTACTAAAAATTTTGCAGCAACAGCAAAACGTATCAATCAACATGATGAGAAACAACTGAAGTCTTCCATTTACCTGGATCGGGTAAATATTGGCTTAGGCAAGGAGGTAGCAGCTAATTTTGGTCTGGATATTCAGATACCGGGAGAATACCTTGAAATTGTTAATGATAAAGAGAATGAACTGGTTTGGCTGAGAAAGGATACCAAAGAAGCCGCTCTGAATATTGTAATAACCAAGAAAGCGTATACTGATCAGATTCAACTTACAAAAAACGGATTGATAGAGGAAGTAAACAGGTTTGGCAAAAAGTATGTGACTTCCGATATTAAAGACGATGTTCTTGTAGTAAATACTGAAGATTTACCAGTTTATGAATACTCCAGTACTGTTGATGGTCAATATACCAAGGAACTCAGGGGAACCTGGGAGATGACTAAAGCTTTTTCAGCTGGTCCTTTTAATGCATATGCCATTCACAATGCAGATTCCGGTTCTATTATTTATGTGACAGTTTTTGTCCTTGCCCCAGGATCTGAAAAAAGAGATATGATGCTGCAACTCGATTATATCATCAAGAATGCAAGACTCACTTCAGAGGTGCCAGGCAGTTAACTATTCATTTGGTCTTTAACTTTTATTATTAAGCGTTTACTGGAAGATAAACTATATTTATACGCGTTTTATCGCAGATTAATAAAAGATATCATCGAATGGAAATTTTAAGAAAATATGCACAACTTTTGGTTCATTATTGCCTGGAATTAAAGAAGAATGAGAAGTTGTACATATCCACCACCATTCTGGCTGAACCATTGGTCAGAGAAGTATTTCGGGAAGCAACCAGGCTGGGTGTTCTGGTTGAAGTGGATTTTAAGTTCAGAGAAGAATCCAGGATATTTTTATCAGAAGCTGGAGAAGAACTTCTTGGTCAGATTCCGGTTTTCCATAAAACAGCAATAGAAACTTTTGATGCATATCTCAATATCCGGGCTCCTTATAATCTAAACGAAACAAATAATATTGATGCAGGTATAAAGCAGAAAAGATCTGCTGTAATGTCCGAGGTAACCAATACATATTTTGAAAGAACCGCACGACGGGGAGAACCGGGTGGACTCAAACGTACTTTGTGTCAATACCCGACCCAGGCTGCTGCACAGGCTGCGAATATGTCTTTGGAGGAGTACCAGTATTTTGTATATAATGCATGCCACCTATATGATGAAGATCCGCAGGGAGAGTGGCTGAAGATCAGGGCTCAACAACAACATATCAAGGAATATCTTGATAAGGTTAATTCAGTGAAATATAAATCAGATAATACTGATATCGAATTCTCGGTTGAAGGCAGAACCTGGATTAATTCAGATGGACAGACAAACATGCCTTCGGGAGAAGTCTTTTCAGGTCCGGTTGAAAATTCTGTGAACGGGAAAGCCCATTTCACATTTCCTTCAATCTACATGGGAAAGGATGTCGAAGGAATTACACTTTGGGTAGAGAACGGTGAGGTAGTCAAATGGGACGCCCATGTAGGAAAGGAAGTCCTTGATATGGTATTTGACATACCCGGTGCCAGGTTCTTTGGAGAAGTGGCTATAGGTACAAATTATAATATCAGGCAGGCCACTAAGAATATTTTGTTTGATGAGAAAATTGGAGGTACTATCCATATGGCAGTAGGACAATCTTACAAACAAACCGGCGGTAAAAATCAATCTTCAGTCCATTGGGATATGATTACCGATATGAGTCAGAACGGTGAAATTTGGGCAGATGATGTGAAAATTTATGAGAACGGAAAATTCCTGATATAATAATTACAGGAATTAATAAAGTATTTTATTCTATTGGGCATATCTGTTCAAATGAATTCTGACAATTCCAGCCATCGATCTTCTTTTTCATCGAGTGCTTTGCTTATTTCTCCCAATCTTTGAGATAGCCTGGATATTTCATCTCCTTCCATTTCCTCCTGGAATGCCTTTTCGATTTCATTTTTCTCCTTCTCGAGTTTGTTCATATCTTTTTCCAGTTGCTCCAGCTCCATCTTTTCCTTATAGCTTAACTTTTTTTTCTCAAACTCAACAGTGTCTGGATTTTCCACAGGGATTATTGGCTCATCATCAGAGCTTATCTTTTTTGAATTCTGGTGCCTTTCGGAGAGACGATAGTCGGAATAACTGCCATTGAAATCTTTGATTTTTCCTTCTCCCTCCATAATGAATAAATGATTTACGATCTTATCCATGAAGAATCTGTCATGACTGATCACAATGACACATCCTTTGAAAGAAAGCAGGAAATCTTCAAGGACATTCAGGGTAATGATATCCAGATCGTTTGTTGGTTCGTCGAGGATAAGAAAGTTGGGGTTACTCATTAAAACCCTCAGAAGATGCAATCTTCTTTTTTCTCCACCGCTAAGTTGTGAAACATAGACCTGTTGCTGGACGCGTGGAAAAAGAAATCTTTCCAGAAGCGATTCGGCAGTCAGTTTTTTGCCTTTTTTCAAAGGAAGATATTCTGCAATTTCCCTGACAGAATCTATTATCCTGACATCCTGATTCAAATGACTTATTTCCTGCGTATAATGTCCAAATACGACGGTATCTCCAATAATCACTTTGCCGGTATCCGGTTTCAGTTCTCCGGTCAGGATTTTCACAAATGTGGTTTTACCT
>JAHHJO010000093.1:0-5296 GCA_018680275.1 Bacteroidia bacterium | reverse complement strand
ATAAAATATCTCGCCCTTGGTGATTCATACACAATTGGGCAGGGTGTGGGTGAACAAGAAAGATGGCCCAACCAACTCGGTGATCGTTTGGCAGAAGAAGGCTTCGAGATCGGAAGTATTGATATTATCGCACAGACAGGCTGGACAACTTCCAATCTTCTAAGTGCAGTTGCGAACAACGCCTTAGATGATTATAACCTTGTATCGCTTTTGATAGGTGTCAATAACCAATTCCAGGGAAAAGACTTCAATGTTTTCAAAACAGAATTTGAAGAGCTCATTAATATCTCTATTCAAGCATCAGGTGATACAATGAGGGTTTTTGTTGTTTCCATCCCTGACTATGGGGTGACGCCCTTTGGAGCAAGTAAAAAGGATCAAATTGCCATGGAGTTGGATACCTATAATGCGTTCATGAAAGCTTTTTGCCAGGATAAAGATATTCCCTTCGTTGATGTTACCGCCATATCCCGTGAGTTGGGTGATTCAGACGTAGCTTTGGCATCAGACAGGCTTCATCCCAGTGGATTCCAGTATAAAGCATGGGTTGAGGAAATATTTCCAGTTGTTTTGAAGCTGTTTAACTAATCCCTGGAGTGTTGTACAAAGGCTGGAAATAGTTGATCTGCTTGAAAAGTGTCACTTTAGCTGAGTAAACTGTAATACTCAATCTGGAATGAGTTTGGACTTCAATGAATAATTTAATTATTCCTTAATTATAATTTTGCGGCTAGCAATCTGTTGTCCGGTAATTACACTTAAAAGGTATATTCCACTTTGAAAATTATTTACATCAACTACAATTAATTTGTTGTCAGTAGTATGAGATGATTTGCTATGAGACCATACAAGTTGTCCATTAACATTTGTTATTCTGAAAGTTACATCGGATTCATGGAATAAGTTATACTTTATGAACAAACTCTGGTCCGCCGGGTTAGGGTAGGCAATAAGATTACGAATAGGTTCAATATTCGATTCAACAGATGTGGTTTGGCCTTCTATTATGTGCAATATTTGATTGGTAGTCACATTGTAAAATCTTTCGGAATGACCATTTGTCCACTTAATGACCAAACTGTCAACTAGAGATTCATCTCCTAATCCAAAATGTGCTATCGAACTGTGCTGGGAACAATGACTGGAGCCTCCTGAAATTTCATGTACCCAAGATTTTTCCCCTGTATATATTAAGATTTGGGAACCAAATGCATCCCTGTTACTGGTAGTACCTTCAAGGGATACTTTTAACCAGTTATTATTGCTGACCAGATCATTACGGTATACTATCATTCCCATAGTATCAGGTGAAGAACTTGAAAAGATAGGGACTGGAAATAAATCAACATCACCATCATTATCAAAGTCTGCATATGCAAATCCTCTGGAAATGGTGTTGGCATTAATACCTGTGGATTCAGAGATATCTTTAAAACTGCCGTCACCTGCATTATGATATAACTTATCCGGGTCATAAAAACTGGTTTTCAAATCTGGAACGGCATCAATATATCCATTTGCAACGTATAAGTCCAGGTAACTGTCATTATCTATATCCATAAAGCCTGTACCCCATCCAGTAGCTTGTAAAGAATCCTGAAAGACCCATTGATTGCCGATGCCTGCAATATGAGTAAGGTCTGTAAAATTACCATTACCATTATTTTGGTGTAGTATGTTTTGACCTATATTGGTGATATAATAATCAAGATCCATATCATGATCATAATCTCCAGTGGCAATCCCCATTCCGTAAATCCTGGCATCCATATTAGCTGCGAAACTTACATTTGAAAAGCTGTCAGGAAAATTATTCTGGTACAGGACATTAGGGCTTACCCAGGCACCAAAATCATTGGCATTGAGAATGTCAATGTCACCATCGCTGTCATAGTCGGTGAATGTTGTAGCAAGGTTACAACCACTATCAGAGGTATTCATTATAAGTGAAACATCTGTAAATGTATTATCACCATTATTATGGAATAAACTATTAGGATAGCATAAATGATCGAAAGAAATGAAGTTGCCTGAGGAATCAACCTGAACAGAGGGTATTTCAATATAATTACCTACATATAGATCTATAAATCCGTCCTTGTTATAATCACCAAATGATGCACCCATGCTAAACAAACTATCCTTTCCAATTCCAGAACTTGAAGTAATATCAGTAAATGAACCATTCCCATTATTTTCTAATAGTACATTAGTATAGTTCCATAAAGTTGTCAGAAATAAATCCCTGTCACCATCATTATCAATATCTCCTGAGACGACTCCCATCGTTATGATATTATCTGTGAATTCCAGACCTGCTTCAATTGTAACATCCGAGAAAGTATTGTCTCCATTGTTTTTATAGAGTATATCCCGATTCTTGCCGCCTGTATAATAGATGTCCATAAGGTCATCATTGTTATAGTCAAAAATTGCAACTCCGCCACCCATATCAAAAGAGGCATTATATATATGATTAATACCCGCATCATCAGCAATATCTGTAAACGAAGTCTGTGCATTAGAAGTTAACACAATACAGTTAAGGAAGATGATAAAATGAAATTTTCGAAACTTCATATGGTGAATTTTTAAATATAGCTTATTCAAATTTTTATCATTAATAAAAACCCGGTCTTCCATTTAGAAGCACCGGGTTATTTATAATTCGATTTATTAATAATGGATTGCCATCATTATTTAGTAATTACAAGTTCCTTTGTAGTCATTTTTCCATTGATTTCAATGTTGACTATATATATGCCTGCAACAAACCCATCTCCACCAAAGTCTATTTTTTCAGAAAGACCCCTGGTTTCATTTTGATAAACAATTTGATTTAAATTATTTGAAATAATAATTTTTATCAATGAATTCCCATGTTCCGAAAACCTGATTTCAACTTGATCTTTCGCCGGATTAGGAAACAATAGGAATTCAGGAGTTATTCCTTTCGAAATCTCATTGAATCCATAAGCTTCCATTGTAAAAGGTAGTCCAGGTGTACATGGTGATCCACAATTGTCAGCATATGATAGATATACGTATTTGTTTGAATCGAATTTCTTCTCTGTGACAAATAGTCCTTTTGCATATGTTGGATTATCCTCTTTCCCATCTATTTTAATATCTTCCAATGCATAGATATTCGCATTTATAAGACACCCTTCACTGATTCCTGTCTGCTTTTGAGTATAGAATGAAACGACATATGTTTCATCTGAATTGATTTGTACATTTTTGGAGAAATCGAATTTCTTTTCAGAAACTATATTGCTGCATTGATCAAAATATAATTTGGCACCTTCTTCTATTTTTAACTCTTCAATGTAGATTGTTGTGTGTCCAGTGAATGTCACCGTGGCGTCTTTTCCAATTTCAATTTTTTTATAATCGGAACCATCTATCAGTTGAGTTGCACCATCAGATACTTTTATAGTTGCTCCATTATTATCTACAAAGTTGTAGAAGACAGGAATTAAAATAGGTATATGAGGTGACAAGATAAGATCTACAGAAGAAGATACATCAACCTCAACCTCTCCGGCATTAACGAATGTAGATAACCCCTGTATTTTAGAAGACTTATGAATCTTAGCTTTTTTGGATGGATCTGTTATACCGACTCCTCCTGATAATACAGTAGTTTCATCCATGTGAATCTCATCTTCAGCAATGACAGTATATCCACAAGATGATTGGTAATTACATACATCTCCAATTCCATCATTATCCAAATCTGTCTGGTCGGGGTTTGAGATATTAATACAATTGTCACTGCTGTCGCATATGCCATCACCATCAGAATCAGTACCATCATTGGAAGGATCGTTGTCAGGTAAAGGTCCGTAGCCATCGGTTCCTGAGGCACAATCGTCACACCCATCACCATCAGAATCCTCACAAAGTCCGGGATCCAGTGGCGCAATATCCTCAATATCATTAACGCCATCATTGTCATCATCCGGATCTACACAATCGGCCATGCTGTCACCATCTGTATTTACAAAGCCTTCATCAATCGTACCATTCAGATTGTTGTCCAGGCCGTCACAAATTTCACAAAGTGATAATGCATTTAACGGATTACTTCCGCAAGCTATCTCATCGGAATCAGATATTCCGTCGTTGTCATCATCAGGATCAATACAATCAGCCATACCGTCACCATCTGTGTTTACAAAGCCTTCGTCAATCGTACCATCTAAATCATTGTCTATTCCATCACAGACTTCACATAATGATAATGCATTGGCAGGATCACTTCCGCAAATGAGTTCATCAATGTCAAGCACCCCGTCATTATCATCATCTGTGTCACTGTCATCACAAATTCCATCACCATCAATGTCTGCCCCATCATTAGCGGGTGCATTATCAGCTAAAGGTCCAAACCCATCTGTTCCAATACTACAATCGTCACAACCATCACCATCCAGGTCCTGGCATATTGAAGGATTTAACGGTAATAGATCAGAAATGTCATTAACGCCATCATTGTCATCATCCGGATCACTTGAATCACATATTCCATCCCCATCGGTATCAGTCCCATCATTGAGTGGATCATTTACACCATTGCTACAATCATCACAACCATCATTATCCATGTCAGTACAAATAGTATTGTCCAGTGGGTCAATATCATCTACATCATCAACTCCATCGTTATCGTCATCATTATCAACACAGTTGGCTTGTTCATCCCCATCTGTATTGAGGAATCCTTCATCAATACCTTCGTTAAGGTCATTGTCTATTCCATCACAAATCTCGCAAGTTGACAGAATGTTTAAAGGATTACTTCCACAAGCCAATTCGTCGGAATCATCTATGCCATCATTATCATCATCTGTATCAATGCAATCGGCAATGCCATCTCCATCTGTATCTGTAAAATTTTCATCAATTAAACCATTGCAATTGTTATCCTCACCATCGCAAATCTCAGAATTTCCGGGGTACTTGCTGTCATCATTATCATCACAATCTCCTTGACAAGAAGTGACACCATCTCCATCGTTGTCAAAACCTTCATCTATTACACCATCGCAATTATTATCCTGACCGTCACATACTTCCGTATTACCTGGATAGATATTATTGTTATTGTCATTGCAATCACCCTGGCAAACCGTCACGCCGTCACCATCAATATCATAGCCTTCATCAACGAGTCCATCACAATCATTGTCCTGGTTATCGCAAACTTCAAAACAGCCTGGAAAATTATTCGGGTCATTATCATCACAATCTCCGTCACATATTGTGACTCCATCTCCATCATTGTCAAAGC
>JAHHJO010000501.1:0-2482 GCA_018680275.1 Bacteroidia bacterium | reverse complement strand
AATTTTTCTGCTGCTGATTACGCCTTTCTTTTGTCATATGGACAGAAGTTGGGCGAATCCGGCTTGTCCCTTGGTGGTTCTGCCAAAGTTATTTACAGGAATATAGGAAGTTTTGGATCTGCTTTTGGATTCGGTATCGATCTTGGTGCCATTTACAAAACAGGAAATTTCGAATTTGCCATTATGGGTCGGGATATTACCACTACGGTAAACAACTGGAGTTTTTCCCTGACACCAGAGGAAGCAATTCAATTCGAAAAAACCGGCAATGTCATACCGATCAGCAGTACAGAAATTGCTTTACCTAAACTGGTTCTGGCAACAGCATATACGATCGAAACTTCAGGGTTATTCTCCTATTTACTCGAACTTGATTTAAGATTATCTTCTGATGGCACTAAGTCTGGTGTTTTTTCCGGTGAAAACATCGCTTTGGATCCTACATTCGGATTTGAACTTGCTTACAATAAACAAATTTTCGTCAGGGCAGGATTAGGTAATATTCAACGAACGATCAACGAAACCAGTTCTACTGAACGTTCATTGGAGTTTACACCTAATGTTGGATTAGGCCTTTCTTTGGGACGTGTGAATATTGATTATGCCTTAACAAATATTGGAAGTGTTTCAGGAGTACAGGTATCACATATTTTCAGTGCGAACATATACTTCAAAGGCAGATAGACCTGTCATTTTATATCCGGTGGAATGACGTTTTTAAAATGCCCGTTCATTTCAATTTTCTTCCTCATTTCCTCCATCTGACTCACAAGAGGTACCAGGGTTTCCAGGTGATCACGAACATATTCGAGCCTGTTTCTTTCATTATTCAATTTCAATAATGCGATTTCCTGTTCGTAGTTTAATCCAATCTTATGCGCTATCGTATAGATACTGAACCCGGATTTCCATTTTGGAACATCCTTTTTGATCTTCATGATATTATAAAGATTCTCCACAAGGCTCAGGACCCTGGAAGCCAGTACCGGATGACTTGACATTTCAAAATTTATAAACTCTACTTCCGCCCAGTCATAAAGTTTGCTTTTATGATTCTTGATGATCCTCAACACGTTGAACACCCTTATTCCTTCAGTTTTAATATCCATCCTCCCGTCATCATAGCTTTTATAAATTTTGTTTAATGACACCTCAGTACCTAATTCTATTATTTTCCCGTCTGAAACGGGAATGATACCAAATGTCTCTCCTTTTAAATGACTATCCAGAATCAATTGCTTGTAACGCTGCTCAAATATGTGAAGGTTCAGCTTTTCTCCCGGGAAACAAACAAGCTTGAGTGGAAAAACAGGTATATATTGTTTCATTGTATGCGGTTATTTCTAATTCAGTAGAAACCATATAAATTTATGCTATAAATTCAATAATGCTCAATATACCTGATAGTGTCCACCCCAGAGTTGTTATTATAGGAGCCGGATTCGCCGGATTTAATGTAGCCAGAAAGCTTTCAAGGAATAAATTTCAGATCGTTCTAATCGACAAACACAATTATCATCAGTTTCAGCCACTCCTGTACCAGGTCGCCATGGCAGGATTAGAACCCAGTTCTATCATCTATCCCCTCAGGAAAGGCTTTCAGAAAAATAAAAATGTCCATATCAGGATTGCTGAAGTGCTTTCAATTGACCCGAAAGACAAGAAGGTAGATACCAATCTTGGAAAAATATATTTCGACAAACTGGTCATTGCATCCGGAGCCACTACTAATTATTTTGGCAATGAAAATTTTGAAAAACATACTTATGGACTGAAATCTCTCTCAGAATCTCTTACCCTTCGCAATGCTATCCTTGATGATCTTGAACACTCCCTGATGACTCCGGATTATGAAACAAGGCAAGGGTATATTGATATAGTCATTGTAGGCGGAGGACCCACTGGTGTCGAACTTGCCGGAGCCCTGGGTGAGATGAAAAGATACATTCTTCCAAAAGATTATCCTGAGCTGGACGAAAAAGAAGTAGATATATATCTGATTCATGGTGGTGAACGTCTGTTGCTGGGCATGTCTGAAGAAGCAGGAACAAAAGCCATGAAATTCTTGAAAAAACTGGATATAAAAGTTATGCTGAACAAACGCGTCACGGATTATGACGGTACGTTTGTCAGGACAAAAGATGGTGATTCAATCAGGGCTCACAAGGTTATCTGGGCAGCTGGTATAACAGGAAACCATATCTCCGGACTTGCAGAAGAAGCAAGGGCTCAAGGCAACAGGATCAAGGTAGATGCGTTTCATAAGGTGTTAGGAGAAAATGACATTTATGCCATCGGAGATATTGCATGGATGCCTACAGAATCATATCCCGGCGCTCATCCCCAGGTCGCCCAGGTTGCGATCCAACAATCCAAAAACCTGGCAGATAATTTTATCAAGGATCAAGCAAAGCCATTTCGTTATAAAGACCTTGGATCTATGGCTACGATCGGCAGAAATAAGGCAGTTGCAGATTTACCC
>JAHHJO010000263.1:0-5530 GCA_018680275.1 Bacteroidia bacterium | reverse complement strand
ATGTTGGCTTCCATGTTAAATAAGGCAAGCTCGTTGGTATAGTGAGGGTCGTTGATTTTATCAAGTATTTCAAGTGCATTTTTAGCAGGAAGTAGATCTTCCTTTAATAAACACATTTCCTGTTCTGCACCAATTTTAGGATGGGATTTGTCCAGCATGCCTTCATTGATCATTATTTCAAGAGCCTTGATATCGTCAAGGATGAAATCCAGGGCACGCGCCCGATCCGTATTGTCTTTAATTGGTCTTACTCTGAAATCTCCCATATATGAAAAATTACATTTATTGGCTTTATATCATTCAATTGTGTTCATAAAATAATCCAGCAGGTCCTGGTTGGTAACAATACCTGTCAGTTTATTATCCCCCATGACAGGAAGACAACGGAAGTTATTCTCTTTAAGTAATTTATAGGCATCTTTAAGAGAATCTTCCTGGTTAATTGTAATTATATGTTTTTTCATTGACCTGTAAACCAGGTTCGTTTTCAATAATGTGTCGTTATAGGAAGCTTTATCTTTGACTTTAAACAGTGTGTCACCATGCAGGGATCTTTCCAGGTCTGTACTGCTTAATATTCCTACCAGGTCACCATCATCATTGATGACTGGTACGTGATGAAAATTGTTGTTTTTAAATAACTCTGCGGCTTTCTCCATTGTATCACCTTCATTAAGTGTTACCGGCTGAACAGTCATTATATCTTTTACTTTCACCATTATATTTGAATTTGCAGCCTTCAAGATAATTCCGAAGTCTTTTTTATCGGATGACGAGCATCAATGAGTGTCATAATATTAATCAATTTTGGACTTTTCGTGTTAAAAATCCTTTAAATGTAGTCACTGGCTAAATTTTTGCAAAACAGATTATGTTATCGATATTGAAGTAAAAATTACTACTTTCATGATACTTTCAATTTATACTGATTGGAAATGAATGAATAGCTCAGTATCTTTATTTCAGTATAATTCAAATAATTTTAAAGGATATTAATTAAATCAGAAAATGAAAAACATTTTATTCAGCCTACTCACAATCTTTTTCCTGTCTCCGGTTATTGGCCAGGAATCATTAATTGCAGATATAATGAACGTTGATGCTGTCAACATCAATGAAAGTGAAAAATACCAGGAAGCACTTGAGGAGTACCAGAAAGCATATGACGAAGAAGTGGCTAAGATGGATGAGGCGCTTACAAAACTAGGTGAAGATTATGTAAAGGAAGTCACCGGTCTGATAGATGGATTTACAAAAACACTGGATGAAGGCGTTGAGAAAGACGTAAAGAATGAAAAACAAAGCGTTGTTACTCAGGTGACAACACTGACCATGTTACTAAAGTCAAATAAGAAAAAGGAAATTCAGAATTTCAAGAATGTCATGGATTTGGAAATCAGGGCATTGCCTAAGACTTTTGCATCTGATAAGAATAAGGAAGTAGAGGAAGCAATGACTGAAAGAAAAGGTAATATCGAATCTGAATTCAAAGCCAATCAAATGGTGATCGCCCAGTTCAAGAATACTGAGCACCTGATAAAAACAAATGAACCTGTTAGTTCAGGTGATTCAAACGGTTAAAAAGAATTTGATGCATTTAGCAGGGTCAAACCGACTCTGCAAATGCTTTGAATTGATCCAGCCATTTTTGAGTTTGTTTCCTGAACATTCCAGGAAAAAGCGTGGCCATCAATTTTGGCAATATTCCCACAAATTTCAAATATTCTATATTGGCAGAATATCTTGTATGGTTTGCATCCAGGGCCTCAAATAAATTCTGCATCCTGTTTGTCATATGAACATGCTCATATAATGCGGTAAATTCATGGGGCAGATCATTGATTTCAATGGTTTCAAGCAAAGCCATTTTTTTCCTGCCCATTTTGTAAAAAAGCCTTGTTTTGCTCCCAACTGCGCCCTGAGGACCTGAAACATGTTCCAATCCCATGAAACCATCCTGCCACTTGTCCAGGTTGTCCGGGTCCATGATCAGTTCAGCAACTTCTTCAATTGGTTTGTTAATTTCGACACGACATGTGAATTTCATAAAGTCAACTTTTGATTAAGGAAACTTGGGGAATTTATCAAAGTCAGGCTTTCTCTTTTCGAGAAAGGCATTTCGACCTTCTTCGGCTTCCTTGGTCATATAACCGAGTCGGGTGGCTTCTCCAGCAAATATCTGCTGTCCAACCAGGCCATCATCTATAAGGTTAAATGCAAATTTCAACATTTTGATAGCCATCGGACTTTTAGCAAGAATTTCCTGTGCCCATTCAAAGGCATGCTTTTCAAGTTCTGCGTGGGAAACCACGGCATTTACCATTCCCATTTCTAAAGCTTCCTGGGCAGAATAATTACGCCCCAGGAAGAATATTTCCCTGGCGCGTTTCTGACCTACCTGTCTTGCGAGATAGGCCGAACCATATCCGGCATCATATGATGCCACGTCAGCATCGGTTTGTTTGAAGATTGCATGTTCCTTGCTGGCTATAGTCAGATCACATACGACATGCAGGCTATGTCCACCACCAACGGCCCATCCCGGAACGACAGCGATGACAGCTTTATTCATGAATCGTATCAACCTCTGAACTTCAAGGATATTTAGCCGGGCAATGCCATCTTCTCCTTTATAACCAGTTTTATCTCTGACCCTCTGGTCTCCTCCTGAACAAAAAGAGTAAACACCGTCTTTTGGAGAAGGTCCTTCAGCTGAAAGCAGAATGACACCGATATCCTGGGATTCACGTGCATCAACAAAAGCATCATACAATTCAAAAACGGTCTTTGGCCGAAATGCGTTCCGGACTTCTGGTCTATTGAATGCTATTCTTGCGACGCCATTGCATTTTTTGTATGTGATGTCAGTATATTCTTTAGCGGTGATCCAGTTGATCATGAGTGTTTGAATTTGATGATTAATGTTGGATTACAAATTTGCGGGAATAAAATGAGTCTTCTGTTCGGATAGAAATAAAGTATATGCCATTCGGAAGGGTTGATACATCAAGGAATTTTCTTCCTCCCGAACATTTCTGACCGGATAACTTAATGCCTTGTAGATTGTAGATTTCTATCTGGGCATATTTCATTCCATCCCATTCAATGGTTATGGCCTGGTCCACCGGGTTGGGATAAACCTTGAAGGCATGATCGATCATAAGATCTTCTACCGCCACCAGGTTGTCACAGAATGTAGTATCGGGATCCAGTTCGATAAATCCTTTGGGATCCAGGTTTTTATTATCGAAGCCTGGGAAATCAGCAGGGTATCTCTTCATCCTGAAAGTCAGGTTATTATTGATAGCCAATGTTGTATCGCCCTGGCTTACTGCTACACCTCCTTTTAATGGTGTAATATATTCCCAGACGATTTCATTATCCGGGGTCATTTCAAAGGTATATCCATGTCTGCCATCGGTAATCAGGGTATTGTTGTTAGGAAGTATTTGTATGCTTGACAATCCAGTTGAAAACAATGCAAATGTATCAGGATGCTGAAAGGTCATATCCACTTCTTTAGGCGTAAAAACGCCATCCTGCATATTATACATCCAGCCATAATCCAAAAATTCTGGGCTAAGTATGTGAGCTACAGAATAATCTGGAGCAAACCTGTTGTTAAATACGGCAACTTTTCCATAATAAGGATGGCCAAAGTCCAGGAAGTCGTCTATCCAGTGTGCGTCATGCTCGAAAAAAAATCTTTGGTCAAGGCTGTCTCCCTGCTGATAGCTTCTTGGGTTCCCCCAGCGAAACATCAGGTCTCCGCCACGGTTACTCCATCCTCCCGTATGTCCTGCCGCCTGTTCTGTAGTGGTTGTATGATCTATGATCCATATTTCATCAAAATATGGAATACTTACCATGATCTGTCTCAATTCCGCGTTATAATCCAGCGAATTGCCATGATGCCAGTCCGGGTGCCCGTCAGGCCTCCCATAGTTTACATCTATCAATTCAGGATGTTCCGATATAACTCCAAAATTTGCTTTTGTAGAATCAAAATCCTGAACCAGGTGATCCCAGGCATGCCATTCCCAGACGATACTGTCATTAAAAGGATCAATTTCAAAAATCCAGTCAGGCCATAGAATGCCCTGGGCCAGGGTAGAGGTATCTCTTCCGGCTGCAATGCATTCTTCAGTTGTTTTTAATTCCCAGGCCAGTGCGATGATATTGCCATTGGGCATGACTGAAAAATCATGATGCAGCCTGTAAATTGAATCGTTCATTTCAAAATCCCATATAAGATTATTATCCCAGTCCCTGATTTCGAGGATAGCTCCTCCGCCACCTGCCCATATCGGATCATTTACTACTGAGGCATCTCTTTTACCTTTGTACAGTAATCCATCTTCTGTGATATAGGCGATATTACCAGGTCTCCAATTGGCATCATCGGTCCACTCTTGAACGATCTCACCACAATTGTTAAGCAGAAATACACTGGATTGATTGTGGGGAAACATCAGGTTATACCCATCGAAGGTTTTCATCGGGTCGTATGATATAAGACCCACGGTGTTCTGAGACACAAGGGGATTTATACAAAAGATTGATATAATGAATAATGAAAGTATTAATTTCTTCATGCCATAAAATTATAACTTCAAATGTATCTGCATTTTTGCTGATAATGAGATTTTGGAATAGAAAAATTGACAAAAACCATGGATTTGTCTTGATTGAATTTATTTGTTTCAAACTTATTGAACTGATCACTGTTTGTTAACAAAGTAAGGGATTAAAATATCCAGTATCTTGAGCCATTTTAAGTATCAATATGACAGAATTAACTGACAGACTCAAAAGGTTTTTATCAACCAAGGATCATGCGCTCTATGTTGGTGGTTCATACACACAATCATCCGGTGATGAAAAAGTTGAAGTGACCAACCCTGCCGATGAAACTATATTGGGAACGGTAACACTGGCTAATACAGTAGATGTAAACAGTGCAGTAGAAAGTGCACACCAGGCATTTGGTGTGAGTGCACCCTGGCGTAAAATAACTCCAGATGACAGGGGAAAGATCTTATACAGGTTTGCTGAATTAATCGAAGAGCACAAGGATTCAATTGCACAATTGGTTACTCTTGAAAATGGGAAATTATTACGTGATGCCATGTCATCTGATGCAGGAGGGGCTGCAAAAACACTCCGTTACTATGCAGGATGGACCACAAAACTGGAAGGGGAAACACTTGATATTTCACAATTGCAAAAAAATGATAAGAGCAACTTTTCTTTCACGAGACGTGAACCTGTTGGTGTCGTAGCAGCTATAGTGCCATGGAACTTTCCGGTTTCGATTGCTATATGGAAGATTGCTCCGGCGCTTGCCGCAGGATGTACTGTTGTTCTGAAACCATCTGAAGAAACGCCCTTATCAGCATTAATGCTGGCAGAACTTGGAACTGAAGCCGGATTACCACCGGGAGTATTTAATGTCATAACCGGTGACGGACGTACTACTGGTTCCGCGTTGACCTCGCATCCACTGGTTAACAAGATTACATTCACCGGT
>JAHHJO010000121.1:0-4814 GCA_018680275.1 Bacteroidia bacterium | reverse complement strand
GTCCTGCGGCTACCTTATATGGAGCGGATGCGGCTTCAGGGATCATCAATATTATTTTGAAGGACAGTGAATATCCAACTTTCGCCCAGGCCGATATTGAAGTTGGTGATGATAATCTTACAAGGTTAACGGCAATGTTTGGAGGTAAATTCGCCCTGGGTAAAAAAACAATAAAAATTAAAATGTATGGCGGGTACACTTCTTTTAACGACAGGGAGGTAAAATATGACCTTAATAATCTTTATAACCCACAGCAATATGAAAATGTACTTGGTTTAAATGCCCAGGATATCATACAATATGAAGATCGTCCTAATTATATAGGAACAACAGGTTCAACCTTTCTTTCAGCACTTCCTCATTTAAGTAATTATGCCGGGTTTACTGCAAGCCTTGGTGCCATTGAACTCACAGCACAAAGAATGTTCAGAGCTGATCACAGTTCTATAGGTCTCAATCCTTTTGCGGTATCATACGCTGATCCTCAAAGCTTGATGGGTGAGGAGATCATTTCAAATTCAATCGTAATCAGGAAAGAATATATGAAGTGGGATTTCAGCCTTCGATTTAACAGCCTATATTATAGTATCACGCCTTTATCATCGTATAAATATGTTCTACCCCAATTCGGTACGGTTGTAAATGCTTTTGCACTTGGGTTTTTAGGTGATACAGGAACCAGCCCTATGATGAACATTCCTCAATTGGTAGATAGTCTCTATCTTTCAGGGTCAAGATATGTAGCAAGCACATTCAATGATTTTTCAATAGAATTCCAGGCCAATATTCGTATTAATGAGAATATCAGCCTTTCTACAGGATTACAAACTCAAGGAGGCACAGGTGGTGGCATTGAAAGGTTCAGACCATTCCCCAAGAATACATTGACAGGAGTTATTTTACCCGATATTTTAGTCAATCCATCTGCTTCTTTTTCATCCATAACCTCCTTTATGGAAGGTTATATTAAATTTGGATCATTCTCAGCAATTGGTGGGATCCAATTCTTTCTTAGATCAGATGATTTGGAGTCAGATGAAATTGTGTTCAATCCAAGATTTGGATTATTATATAAAATCACTCCTGCCCTGAGTCTGCGTGCATCGTACAGCCAGGCTTTCAGGTATCCTTCAGCTTTCTTCAATAATTCTTCATACACCTTAACTGTACAGGACGACTCATTTAATATTCAAATCGGTTCGCAAAATCTTGAAGCCGAACAAACTATAAACCTGGAGACCGGTATACGTTTTACTCCATCAAAAGATATCTCACTTGATGCCAGTATTTATTATATGAAAACGACAAATTTCATAAACTTTGATGTCAACAATAAGGGAACAGATCCATTAATTTTTTGGGGATACAACAACGACCCGGGCTCTTTCAACAAATTGACAGGAGGACAAATTAGTCTTTCGGTCAGGAATCTGATTCCGGCTATAAAATTAGGAACAGAAGTAAACCTGAATTACTCCCAGGGAAAAGAACGTATACTACAGGTGGACTTTGAAAACAGTGCTGAAAGACAATTACAGGACTTGCCGGTCATTCGGGCACATCCGGCTTTTATTGGTCATATCAGGATGTCTATTGAACCGGTAAAAAATCTGAGCTTCTTCCTTGATCATTCATTTATGACAAATAGCTGGACCAGGAATATGTTACGCATTACAAATGCTATTGCAAATAATTCCCTGGAACAGCTTGAAAACAAGGGGTATTATACACTTGATATTCGTTCCCTGTTTAAAATAAGTCGTCAATTAAATGCGTATATCGATTTTTCAAATGTCTTCTCAAACCATTATGCCGGAATAGATGCAACTGAGGATATTGACGCATTACTTTATAATCCCCAGGCAGAATTACGTATTAGTTTGGGAGTCAACTTTGCATTTAATTGATCAATGGGTAAACATATCACATACATTATTTTACTCTTTTCCTGGTCATTCTCTTATAGCCAGATTCAAACTATTGATTCTCTCTTTTCAGTAGCACAAACATATAATACCAGTGACAGTCTTGATATTAATGTTCTTTCTGCTTTGCAAAAGGTCTTTAATGAATCAAAAGAATCCGGAACAAATTACCGGATGGATGAAATATGCACAGCCCTGGGTGATTTCTTTTTCAACTACGGTCTTTATGAAGATGGAATTGAATATTATGCCTATATATTCTCTACAAATATTGATACAACGAATAAGTCTGAAAGGCTAATTAATATTTACAGAAAGATTGGTCAGAGTTATTCGTTTCTCGGTCAACCGGATAGTGCATATACATATTATAGTCACATCTTTAGCGCATTTTCATTCCCGGAAAGACTGGATGTTTTACGTGACCTTGTCGAAATCTATGCTAACAATAACGACCATAGAAAAAGTCTTGAATATAATCAGACCATCGAACAATTATTACTGGTTAACCAAAGTCCTGTAAGCGAGTTATCAAAAGTCTATAATAACATAGGATACAATTTTCATAGCTTGAAGGAATATGAAAACAGCGTTGATTACTTTGAAAAAGCCATAGGTATCCACCCTGATCTTCCTTTAGAAGAAAAGGCAGTTATCCTTGGAAATCTTGCCATCAGTCATTACAATTTGGGTGATGTTAATAAAAGCATTCAACTGCTTTATGAAGCATCCTCAATGATCAAGGATGATAAGCAGCGCGCAGAACTCAATCATCTTATAGCTTCAATGCATCAATCCAACAATGATTATTTTAATGCCCTTGAATATTATCAGAGAGCAGGGAATTATGCACAAAAAGCAGGTCAGATAGATTTGCTCGCAGATATCTATGCTGGGTTTTCTACCGTGTATAATCAGACCCATGAATACGATCTTGCTTTTGAATATTTCAAAAATTATTCAAGACTTACAGATTCATTAAGTTTTGTGGATCAACTCAACCAGAAAAGGATCCTGGATAACCAGAAATATATTGCCAGAACTGAAAAGGAAAACAGGTTATTAAAAGCTCAACAGGATTTTCAAAAAATCAAGATTGCGCAATTGGAAACAGAGGCCAAAAATCAAACCCTGCGTACCGAAGCGCTGCAGAATGACAGTATTCAAAGAGTAAACCAACTTGAGTTAGCTATCCAGGAAAAAGAAATTGCAGAGGCAAAAGAAAGAAATAATGCCCTTGAAATTACGAGGCAAAAGAATCTTGTGGAGTTAACCAACCAGCAACTGGTCATTGCACGTGCCAATGAATTAAACGCAGCTATTGAAAAAGAGAAGCAACAAAAAGAATTTGAACTCGCTCAGGAAAAGATAGTGGTCCAAGAGCGTGATGCCCAGATAAAGGAAGAAAAAAATGCAAATGAAGCGAAGGCCAGGGAAATAGAAAAAAGAAAAGTCAACCAGCGCAATACAGCCATCATAGCAGCACTGCTGGCATTGCTGGCCCTGTTTGTTTTTTGGGCATATCGTAATAAAAGAAAAGACAATGAACGTATTGTTATTGCAAGTGATAAGTTGAAGGCTGCAGAAGAACGGATTAAAGGATTACTCAAACAACAGGTGTCGGGTGCTGTTGCTGAAGCCCTGATCACCAGTTCCGATCCGGCTTCGGTTGAAAAACGGTTTGTAGGGATCATGTTCCTTGATATTCGGGATTTCACAAAGTTTTGTGAGGGTAAAAATCCATCTGATATCATTGATTACCAAAACAGCATATTTGGATTTATGATTGACATTATTGAGAAACATCATGGTGTCGTTAATCAACTCCTGGGTGATGGATTTATGGCAACATTTGGTGCTCCGGGTTCTCACGGGAATGATTGCCATAATGCCTACATGGCCGCATTAGAGATCCTGAAAACCCTCGAAACGAAAGTTGAAAAGCAGGAAGTCATAGCAACGAAAGTTGGAATAGGCCTGCATGCAGGAAATGTTGTGACAGGCAATGTTGGCAATGAAGAACGCAAACAATATTCCATTACAGGTAATACTGTAATTCTTGCCGCTCGCCTGGAACAATTAAATAAGGAATTTGGGAGCTCACTTGTGTTTTCAAGAGAACTGTACGAGACTCTACCTGAGGATGAAAGACATCCAGTTGAATTCGAATCAGTGATGGTTAAGGGACGTTCACAACCGATCGATGTTGTTGCGCTTTGACCAGGACTGCAAAAGAGGCCTTTCCTTTATGATTTGAATACAAACGATTCCTACTGATTAAAATCTGATTTCTACAACATGATTTTGTGTAGCCTGAAGATATTTCCTGAAGTCATCTTTAGTTAGGCCAAGAGTAATGGTGTTGACATTAGGATGAAAATTCACCATTTCAGCATCTGCAACATCAGAGTCAAGAACTACAATGACATGATGTTCAAGATCATTGATCAATCCAAAGGGAGAAACAGATCCTGGTTCAATACTCAAATGTTTCATCAGTCTTTCCGGTGATGCAAAGCTCAATCTTTCGCCCAGTTCTTCATTCAATTTTTTGATGTCGACTTGTTTGGATGATTCGAGTACAACCAGGTAATGTTGGCGACCACGCCTGTTTCTCAGGAACAGGTTTTTACAATGTATGCCTTTGAGTTCTCCCCAGTGTTCAGTTGCCTCTTCAACAGTATAGACTGGGGGATGGGTAAATTCAATGTAGCCGATTTCTAGTTTGGCGAGGAAATTATAGACTTTTTCAGATGGTTGCAGAGACATGATTATTACTCGATTTTCAGTTTATCTTTTGTGTAGACAAAATAGAGAATTTCAAAATGTTTCTCTTGGACTTTGATAGCTGAAATTGAAAAACTCGGGAAACGTAGGTTTGTTGTCACA
>JAHHJO010000336.1:0-2720 GCA_018680275.1 Bacteroidia bacterium | reverse complement strand
GTATTCAGGAATTCAAATGGATCAATAGTTGGCAGAGATGTTGATGGCTCAGATATTTTTACTGATGTATACCCGGAAGAAGAATCATTGTTTGGTACCGTAATATCACCTACAGAAGGTTTTAATGTAATCAGCAAATCCGATTCGCTTAAAGTTACCGGGGAGTTAAACAGGAAAGCATTTGTCCAGGTCATCGATAACCAGGAATTGGTTTATTCAGACAGTACAGCCATGTTTGACTTTTATATAAGTGAACCAATGATAGGAAGTCACCAGCTAGAGTTTATTTTTCAGCTGGATGAAGACAGTTTGTATTCAGAACGTGGATATATCGTATTTGACGAAGAGATTAACCTTTCAGATCCTCCTCCCAATACTATAGAGGGCGTGAATTATTATACAGACAGCAGCTATATCTTCCGTTTATACGCACCAGAAAAACAAAATGTATTTTTTCTTTGCCCGCAAAACGGCTTTATTCCTGAATTCGAATATTTGATGAATAAATCAGAAGACGGGAAAACCTACTGGATTGAATTGCCAAAGTCTATTTTCTTAGATGGAAATAATGTTTACCAATATCTTGTGGATGGATCGATTACAATTGGAGATCCATATTCATCGGCTGTATTGGATCCTTGGAATGATCCTTATATAACTAATCAAACGATGAGCCAATTTCCTGACTATCCTGATAATGCAGATGGATACGTCACAGTATTTGACCTTCAAGAAAAAGAATATGATTGGGAAGTCAATGATTTCAAACCCCGTGATGCAAGAAACCTGGTTGTTTATGAATTACTGATCAGGGATTTCCTTGCTGATCACAGTTATAAATCACTTATTGATACCCTTGATTACCTGGAAGCGCTTGGAATTACTGCTATTGAACTTATGCCGGTATACGAATTTGAGGGTAATATTTCCTGGGGTTATAATCCATCTTATCACCTGGCGGTTGACAAATATTATGGAACTGAAGATGATTTAAAACAATTCATTGATGAGGCGCATAAAAGAGGAATAGCAGTATTTCTTGATATTGTATTTAATCATGCATTCGGTCAGAGCCCGATGGTCCAGTTGTATTGGAATTCAAAACTGTCAAGGCCTTCTCCAAATAGCCCCTGGTTCAATGAAGTACCCAAACATCCTTTCAATGTTGGATATGATTTCAACCATGAAAGCGAGGATACAAAGCGATGGGTTAAAAGAAACCTGGAACAATGGATCACTGAATTCAGGTTTGATGGGTTCCGATTTGATTTGTCAAAAGGGTTCACCCAATTTGATTCCGGGAATGATGCAGGATTAATGTCCCGATATGATGCCAGCCGTATTGCGATATTAAAGGAATATTCAGATTATATCTGGTCGTTGAATCCTGATTGCTATTCAATCATGGAGCATTTTGCCGATAATTCTGAAGAAAAGGAATTGTCTGATTACGGGATAATGTTTTGGGGCAATATAAACCATGAGTTTTCGGAAGCTGCTATGGGTTATGCTTCTGACCTTGAATATTCCGATTACAAAGTCAGGGGATGGTCAGAACCTAATTTGATCGCTTACATGGAAAGTCATGACGAGGAACGTATGATGTATAAATTAAAGACCTATGGTGACAGTAATTCTGAGTACAATACCCGATTGTTAGAGACTTCTCTTCGTCGTGTTGCTGCTGCCAGTGCAATCTTTTATGGAGTTCCCGGGCCAAAAATGTTATGGCAGTTTGGAGAATTGGGTTATGACTTTTCAATCAATTATTGTCCAAATGGGACAATCAATGATGATTGCCGGGTAGATCCAAAGCCAATTCGCTGGGATTACCTGGAAAATGAAGATCGAAAGGCTCTTTATGAACGGATTTCTGATATCATTCATTTGAGAACAAGTTTTCCTACCTTTTCTACAAACGACTATACCTTTAGCGACGGCAACTTTTACCTGAAAACTGTACACTTACGACACCCTGAAATGGATGCTATTGTCCTCGCAAATTACAGGATCGTCAATTCAGATATCAATCCAAAATTCATGAGAGAGGGTACATGGTACGAGTATTTTACCGGAGACAGTATAGAAGTTGTGAATACCCAGGAAAAACTCACTTTCGGACCTGGAGAATACCGGATATATACCAATAAAAGATTAACGCCTCCAAATGGTTTTACCACTTCAACAGTTGATCCTAATTTTGTTGAGATTTCACTTGGATATCCTAACCCGATTCATACAGGACAAGAATTAACCATAGAAATACCAGGAAATTCAACCATTCAATACGCTTCATTTTATGATGTAAACGGTAAGGAAAGAGAAATCCAATTTGAGCAGCATAATCAAAGTCTTTTTATTACAATCCCATCGATTCCGAAAGGCTTGTATTTTATTCAAATGACTGCGGGAGATGGTTTAAATTATACATCGAAGATTGTAGTTCATTAATACTGGCGACAAGGATGTGTACATTTTAGTCACACGTTTAAAAGAGTAATAATTTAAACTCACTTCTGATTACAGACTGCAATCCGGAAAGTCCGTATGACTTCAGTCGCACATCCTGAAAATCTAAATTATATTGCTTAATGCTTACGGTTAAAAACATAGGCTTTAGGTTATATGTCCTTCAAACACCTCAGAAAGCAAAAAGAAGACGTGTGGTTTAAACCACACGTCTTCTTTCTAAAGCTTGTCCAGAAATCGAAGCTTTAGCG
>JAHHJO010000392.1:0-2374 GCA_018680275.1 Bacteroidia bacterium | reverse complement strand
GCACCAATGGGATCACCTGGTTCAGGATCACGATTCTACTAAAAACAATTTTGGTGTTGTCTCGGAACACCCCGAATTACTCAATATCAATTATAAACCTCCTGCCGGACGCCCGGACTGGCAACATTTCAATTCGGTTTTTTATAATGAAGAAAGAGATGAAATTGTATTGAGTTCAAGAAATATGAATGAAATCTATATCATTGATCACAGCACAACAACTTCTGAAACTGCTGGGCATACCGGTGGAGACAAAGGCAAAGGTGGAGACTTTTTATACCGATGGGGAAACCCTGAAGTGTATAACAGGGGTACATCTGCATCTAGAAAATTATATGGACAACATGATGCAAGGGTAATACCAGGTGAATATCCTGATGAAGGCTCAATGACGATATTCAATAATGGTGCCGGCCGGCCAGGAGGGAACTACTCATCAATCGATCTTATCATCCCGCCTTTGGATGAAGATGGCCACTATATCATTCCTGACTCAATGCCATTGGGACCTGATTTTATACATTGGCAATATATTTCACCGGAACCTGATGACTTTTATTCCAATAACATGGGCGGCGCCCAGAGACTGGCTAATGGTAATACCATCATTTGTGAAGCCAATAAAGGCAATTTTTTTGAAGTAACCAGGCAAGGAGAACAAGTCTGGAGATACAGAAATACGGCAGGGGCAGGCGGACCATTTACACAGGGTCAATCCGGGGGTTTTGGGTTTTCAACAAGTGTCTTTAAAGTATTAAGATATGCACCTGACTTTCCTGGATTTGACGGCAAGGATCTAAGCCCGGGTAACCCAATCGAATTGGATCCTATCGATTACGATTGCGAGATCCCTGGCAGTAATACAACATCTTTAGTCAATGAAATAAGTGAAGAATCAGATTTTGAATGGCTTTTGGAAAACGGACAAATACTTATCCCTAATAATGGAAGTGACCATATTCTTGTAAGAGTATTAAGCCTGAACGGACAAGTGATTGTGTCCAGGAAAACCAGAAAGCAGGAGGAGAAAATTACATTGGGTGAACTACCTCAAGGCATCTATTTTATCAATATCATAGACTTGGAAAAACAAGTGCAAAAAAGCTGGAAGTTTTCAAAACTGTTCTAACAGTATTAAACTTATAGCTTGAGTTTATCGATAAGAACAAGTGGTCCCGGGCAAAATGAATTATGGCAATTCTCACAACTTGCGACCATCGCCTTAAAATTTTCTTCAGAATGAATACCGCTCTTTTTCTTCATTTGATCCATGATTGAAATATAGCTGAGGGCAAAGGCCTTATAACTTTCACTTGCTGCTTTTTCAGGCTCTGTCGCTTCAGCAGTGAGAAGTTTGCTATAATCCAGTTTGGGCTTTAGTTTTTTCCCTTTAGACAAGTTTTCCTTGAGCTTTACACTTTCATCATGCATCTCTCTCATGAATAATGCCAGTTCACTGTCTCCATTTGGATTCCTGGGTTGAACACCAGATGCGTCAACACAGGCTCCCATAAAAAGGATAAACACAAACAAACCAATAAAAACGCTGATTTTTTTCATCATACAAAAATAATGATATGCTTACTATCAGGCATGTTGTTCGATCAAAGATTCAAGAGTATTCCTGGATTGCATACCGCTTTGTCTCCATAACATTTTTCCTTTCTTGAATAACATGAATGTAGGTACACCACGAATTTGCATTTTATCAGAAAGATTCCGGTTCTTATCCACATCTATCTTGATGATTTTTGCTTTGTCCCCTACTCTTGAAGACAGGTCCTTCAGTACCGGTTCCATCGCCTTACATGGCCCACACCATGCAGCTGAAAAATCTATGAGCGTTAATTGGTCCCTTTTGATTATATCTTTGAATTTTAACTTCTTCTTGTTTGACATAAACTTCTTTATTTACAGTCAAAAATAGATGAGTCAGGAATTATGGAGTGTAATTTGAGTTACACAGGAGTAATTGATCGATTAATAAGATCAGGAACGGTTAATCAGAAGGACTATAATGAAAGATACCATGGCAATTCCGATTCCATACATGAATATATTATAACACCACCTCAGGTATCGGAATTTCATACCCAGTGACTTGCCAAGAAAAAAGAGATCCCTGGTTATTGAGTTATCCAGAATTTCATTATCCCCTACAACTGTACGCATGCCCTCTTCATATTCATTAAATCCCATTTTATAAAAATTACCAAAAAAGAAAAGATTTGATTTTTTGCTTGTTATCATGTCGGTGGTTGTCTGACCATTCATTTTTGCCGGACGGGTGGACAGGGTTGCAAAAATCATGGATGTCAGACTGGCTATAGCCAGTATAAAAGTTGGAATAATCATTTCAGCATGTGTATAGGAA
>JAHHJO010000496.1:0-3860 GCA_018680275.1 Bacteroidia bacterium | reverse complement strand
TGCAGCACAGGGCATTGTACTTCTTTCCAAAAGCGCATTACTTTTTCCAAAGAATTCCTGTGAGACATTTTTTCATCGCTGGCTACATCGATGAAATCCGGTAAAACCAACCTGGATACTTTGAGGTTGGCGAGATAAGAATACCACTTCAAGGGTTCTGATTCCGGATCATTGACTGGAGAACACATAACCAGGCCATCTATCAATGTTGGTTCCTTAGCTGCCATGATGACAGAAATAGGGGAACCATAGGAATGAGTGACGATAATCGTTTTAGAGTTACGATATTTTTTGAGAATCTGATTTGCAGCATCAGCATGAATTTCAAGATCTGTTTCAGATTGACCTTTTTCTGATCCCCCGTATCCCAGCCTGTCCATTGAAATCAATCTGAAATTTTGATTTAGATCATAGTCGGCAAGATATTCCTTGAATGCATCCCAGGTTCCAGGAGCGCCATGAATAAAAAACAACAGAGGAACAGAATCAGATTGAAGTCCGGTTTCTACATATCTTAAAGTTTTATCTTTAAATGGGATTCTATGGATTTGATAGTTCACATTCAAATCCTCAAAATAAGCTTCAATAGCATAATCAGGACTATTGAGAGAAACAGACAAGAAATTGATGATGAGCAGGAAAAGGACCAATAGTGTGAGGATTGATATCATACCCCATTTAATGATCGTGCTTTTCATGTCTTTTGGATAACTATGATTTTATTCTGAACATTCTTTTGAAGAATCGTTTTTCAAATTCCCAGAAAAACTTGAATTGTCCAAAAATAAAACCATATATCAATAGGAATATATTGTATACGGGGAGAATCAATATGTAGTATAGGATTGAGAAGAGGAGAGGTTGTGATCCATCACCGGTAAAATAGGCGACAACCGGTTTTTTAAGGAACATTATGGTGAAACCGGTACATGCAAAAACAATGAGGATAATAAAAACCCTGATAGCTGATACACCCCATCGTTTCTGCAATTTCTCTACCCAGTTTGGCTTAGTATTTTCTTCAGTCACTTTATTCTTTGATTAATCAACCCAGTCAGCAACAAAAAGGTTTGTATCTCTGGTACCTCCGTTATTCCTGTTGGATGCAAAAACAAGTTTTTTACCGTCGTAGGAGAACATCGGAAAAGAGTCAAATGTTTTATCGAAAGTAATTTGTTCAAGCCCGGTTCCATCAAGATTAATCATAAAAAGGTTAAAAGGGAAACCTCTTTCAGCATGGTGGTTGGATGAAAAAATGATCTTTTTGCCTGAAGGATGAAAAAAAGGTGCCCAGTTGGCATTTCCAAGATCTGTGATCTTTGTCATATCACTTCCATCCACATTACACACATATAATTCCATTTCTGTAGGTTGAACAAGGCCTTCTTCAAGGAGACCTTTGTAGATACTGATTTCATCATCTGTTTTCGGTCTGGATGATCTGAAAATCAGTTTGCTCCCGTCAGGTGAGAAGAATGCTCCACCATCATACCCAAGTTCTGAAGTTACCTGTTTGACATTTGATCCATCTATATCACATGTGTACAATTCCAGATCACCACTTCTCATAGAAGTAAAGACAACCTTGTCACCTTTCGGACTAACTGTTGCTTCTGCATCATATCCGGGCGTATCTGTAACCTGCTGAATGATATTCCCATTCATATCCGCGATAAAAATATCAAAGGTCTCAAAGATGGGCCAGACATATTTTCCATCGCTTCTTCTTTCTGGGACGGGCGGACAGTCGTCACCTCCAAGATGCGTAGAAGCATAAATGATGCTCTTATCCCCAGGCATAAAATATGAACAGGTTGTTCTTCCTTTCCCGGTACTTAATAGCGGTGCAATTTCTGTTGAATCCAGCTGATCCGAGATATTGATATAATAGATCTGATCACAATTGGTTCCCCAGGTTTTATTGTTGGCCTGGAAGACAAGTTTTGAATCATCAAAAGACCAGTATGCTTCAGCATTATCCCCGCCAAAAGTAAGTTGTCGTATGTTTTTTAAATGCTTTTCCTCTTCGTAATGTATCAAATTTTCAACTACATTTGCATCTGTTGAAGAGCCCTTGTAGTGATGTGGGTTATCTGATTTTTCGTGGCTGTGAGTATGCTCACCCTGGTGCGAATGATCATGATTTTTACACTGAATAAAAATTAAGACACCCAGTGTCAGGGTAGCTAAAAATATTTTTTTCATTTTTAATTGGATTTAAATAAAAATAGAAATGCAAATAAACATAATTAAGTTGTCAATATTCATCATTATCTGTACAGTTTTATCGTGCAAGCCAACGACAAAAATTGTTCAAACTTCTGGTATGGATATGGTCAAGGAGGATATTGTTTATCTTTCCTCGGACGAGTTGGAAGGCCGGGAAACAGGTACTAAAGGAGAAGAACTCGCAGCGATATATATCAGCAATAGATTTAAAGATATGGGTTTGGAAGGCGTTTTCCATGGTGACAATTCTTACTACCAGTTTTTTCAGAAAACGAAAAAATCTAATCCACATGCCACTGAACCCAATCCAAATGATCCTGTTGTGAAAGGTCGGAACGTAGGTGCTTTTAAGAATAATGGATCTGATCATACGATTATCATCGGCGCACATTATGATCACCTGGGATATGGGGCTGAAGGATCTTTGCATATTGGAGATCCTGAAATTCATAATGGTGCGGATGACAATGCCAGCGGGGTAGCTGCCATGATGGCCCTTGCAGAACACTTTTCTGATCAGAAAATGAAAAGCAATTTTTTGTTCATGGCATTCTCGGGTGAGGAAAAAGGATTGTGGGGTTCCAATTTCTTTGTGGATAACAGTCCTTTGGAATTGGATGATATCAATTATATGATCAACATGGATATGGTGGGCAGATTGAATGATGAAAGGCAACTCGCCATTTATGGCACTGGTACTTCTCCTGTATGGCATAGGACGATTACAAGTGTGCGTGCCCCGGTCTTTAAATTCAGTATGAAAGAATCTGGTGTCGGTCCTTCTGATCATACATCATTTTATCTTGAAGATATTCCTGTATTGCACTTCTTTACAGGGCAGCATGAAGATTATCATCGCCCATCAGATGATCACTGGAAACTCAATTATGACGGGCTGAATGATATCATCAGATATATCAGTACGATCATCGTCAACCTGAATGACTCGGGCAAACTGGAGTTTACAAAAACCAAAGATGAATCTGAACAGGCACCTGATTTTAAAGTGACCCTCGGCGTCATTCCTGATTATTTATATGATGGACAGGGTATGCGTATCGACGGTGTCCGTGAAGGACGTCCTGCAGATAATGCAGGTATGATCAAAGGAGATATTGTGAAGAAAATGGGAGAACTTGAAATCGTAGATATGATGTCCTATATGAAGGCTCTTGGTGCCTTCGAAAAAGGTCAGACAATCAAAGCTGTCATTGAGAGGGAAGGAGAGAAGAAGACGGTTGAAGTGACGTTTTGATTAGTACCAAGTACTGAGTACTGAGTACCAGAAAATATTTCTCCATCAATTGAAATAAGTTTCCATGATTCTCTTCACCTGTGGATAATATGATCTACCAAATAAATTGAGGTGGACAAGTAAGTAGTATAACTTGTAAACTTCTATCCTTGCATGTGATTTATCATCAAGTGGAATGATGGTGTGGTAAGCCTGGTAAAAAGAATCTCCAAATCCACCAAACAGCTTAGTCATTGCTATATCCACTTCGCTATGACCGTAATAAACAGCTGGGTCTATCAAATAAGGAGTTCCTGATTTATCGATCAGGTAGTTCCCATTCCAAAGGTCACCATGTAAGAGAGAAGGTTTAATGCCCTCGAACAAAGCTTCAAGT
>JAHHJO010000078.1:0-2952 GCA_018680275.1 Bacteroidia bacterium | reverse complement strand
GATGCATATGGATATTCAAAATTTCGTAAGTCCCGTTTTTTACGATGGATTACTGAAACCCCTAAAAATGATAGAAAGGCTCAGTGCCGTCTCTGTGTTTAAATCCCGGGATAAGACCAGGAGGATGCTTATAAAAGAAAGAATGATATTTGTCAATGTCCCGGTGGATAACAGTCTCACTAGTAAAACGAATAAACTGGAAGCTTCAATTGTTGCCAGGCTGGTGAATGAGTGGAAAGGTATATATAAAGAAAATGAACAAAATATAACTGAATCGTCTATTGGAGTCATTACGCCATTCAGGGCTCAGATTGCTATGATCAGATCTTTATTGACTAACAGTGAAGAGATAACGATCGATACGGTGGAAAGATACCAGGGTGGTGCAAGAAATCAAATCATCATTTCATTGGCTGTGAGCAGGGCTGAAATGATTGATTCCATTTCCAATTATTCCGATGAAGGAGTGGATAGAAAGCTCAATGTAGCATTAACCAGAGCGAGGGAGCATTTGATTATCCTCGGATCTGTAAACATCCTGAAAAGTAATCCTGTTTATAGTGAATTAATCAACTATTGTGAATTGATTGATTACTCAGAAATTATATAAATTGAGCTTCAAAATACCTAGCAGTGAAGATATTAATGGTTTGTCTTGGAAATATATGCCGGTCACCCCTGGCCCAGGGAATCGCAGAAGATTATTCCAAAAGAAATGGATTGGGATGGGAAGTCGATAGCGCAGGTACAAGTTCATGGCATATCGATGAACTTCCGGATCGGAGATCTATTGAAACCGCCAGGAAAAGGGGTATCGATATTACTGACCAACGTGCACGCCAGATTAAAAGCAGAGATCTTGAAAATTTTGACCTTATCCTGGCCATGGATTCCAGCAATTACCAGGATATCATAAGTCTGACCGAAAATGAACATCTAAAATTAAAAGTCAAATTGATCCTTAATTACCTCGATCCGGGAAGAAATGCCTCCGTTCCCGATCCTTATTTTGACGGAGGATTTGATCATGTCTTTAACCTGATAGAATCTGCGATAGCGAGAATGGCAGAAATTGAGAAATAGATGGAATGTATTGAATTTATTGTATTCGGACATGTGCAAGGTGTAGGATTCAGATATTTTACACGCAAGAAAGCTAATGAATTAAGTATTCATGGGTGGGTACAGAATGAAGGCGACGGAACAGTGAAAATCATGGCAAGCGGATCACAAAATGATTTATTGAAGTTTACAGAATGGTGTCATCATGGTCCTGATACATCGAGGGTGGACAAACTGGTATATGAAAAAAAAGATTACGAAGCATTTGATGGCTTTGTTATTAAAAGATAAATAGTCATGAGCAAGAATTTTGTAGAAAGTATCAGGGAAGGTATACCTCAGTATTTGCCTGAAGCAAAATTAAGAACTAAGGGTGTCAGTCATGCCCCGGTCCGAAATATTAAAGGAGTATTGAGTGAAGATGAATTCGTACTTGCAGTATCTAATGCCCTGAGATATTTTCCCAAGGAGTATCATAACATCCTGGCAGCTGAATTTGCAAATGAATTAAGAACATACGGCAGGATTTACATGTACAGATACATGCCGGATTACGAGATGTATGCCAGGCCAATAGATGAGTATCCTTCTAAATCCAGGAAAGCTGCGGCCATTATGCTGATGATTCAGAATAACCTGGATCATAAAGTGGCCAAACACCCGGAAGAACTAATTACTTATGGAGGGAATGGTGCTGTATTTCAAAATTGGGCACAATACAGATTGACAATGAAATACCTGGCGGAGATGTCAGACGAACAAACGCTGGTTATGTATTCCGGTCATCCGTTGGGATTATTCCCTTCATCTCAAAATGCACCACGTGTCATCGTTACCAATGGCATGATGATTCCTAATTACTCCAGGAAAGATGACTGGAACAAGTATAATGCTCTCGGTGTGACATCCTATGGGCAGATGACAGCAGGGTCGTATATGTATATCGGACCACAGGGAATCGTGCATGGAACGACGATTACTTTATTGAATGCCGGGAGGTTGCACAGTCATATAAAAGAAGACTTGAAAGGAAAGATATATGTGACATCAGGACTCGGAGGCATGTCAGGTGCACAGGCACTGGCTGCAGTAATAACAGGAGCTGTCGGTGTTATTGCAGAAGTCGATCCTGATGCAATAAGACAGAGAACGACAGATGGATATATTAAAAGCGAGCATGTCTTTGATAATCTCGATCGACTTGGAGAAGCTATAGAACAACACAGAAATGAAGGAAATGCAGTATCATTGGTCTATTATGGCAACATCGTAGACCTTTGGGAATATATTGCAGAAAATAATATTGACATAGATCTTGGTTCAGATCAGACTTCCTTGCATAATATTGATGACCTGGGATATTGTCCGACAGGGTATAGCTTTGAAGAAGCTAAGGATCTACTACTTGATGATAAGCCAAACTTTATTAAAGAAGTTAAATCCAGTCTTAAAAGACATGTTAAAGCGGTGAATACTGTCGCTTCAAGAGGCATGTACTTCTGGGATTATGGCAATGCATTTCTTAAGGAAGCAGGGGAAGCTCAAGCAGATGTTTTCAAAGATAAAAGCAAAGGTTTATTCAAATATCCCTCATATGTAGAAGACATCATGGGACCGATGTGTTTTGATTATGGCTTTGGTCCTTTCAGATGGGTATGTACTTCCGGAACAAAAGATGACCTGTATACTTCAGATCAGATTGCAGGGGAAGTCATTGAAAAAATGATGACCGATGCCCCTGATGAAATTATGGGCCAACTCAATGACAACCTCAAATGGATTGTAGAAGCAAGAGAAAAGATTCCTATTGTCGGATCGAAATCACGGATACTATATGCCGATGCATGGGGTCGGATAGAAATAGCCTCTGCTTTCAATAAGGCCATTGCT
>JAHHJO010000359.1:0-2659 GCA_018680275.1 Bacteroidia bacterium | reverse complement strand
GAAGGTGAGTTACCTTTAAATGCGTATGCTTCCCTGTCGCTATATAACAATCCAAGACTCTGCATTAAAAATGCAATAGATCCATTATTGATACCTCCCTGGTCATATACAATTTCCTGGACAATCGTCTTGAGGTCAGGTGAATAATATAAACTGTCCTTTTCCCATGGACCCAAATTAATCCAGTCCACATAATTTTCTGTTAAAGGTCTAGACGTTATATCAAAACATCCGCTACAATCATTGAACTGAGGAGGATCATCTGTATCATCATGAGCTAAAAAGCGGACTGATGCATTGGCACCTGATTTATCGTTTGAAGATCTAAAAACGATATGAGCACTGTTTATTATCGCACTGGGAGGTAAATCGACATTATTAAATCGAACACCATTCCAAATATCATCTCCATCGCCTGTGATAACTAATTTATTCTTATCGGTTTCAGTATCACCCGACTGTTTTTCACGTGCATCATCTGCCTGGTTTTGCTGGGTATAAGTAGTCTCATGTGTTTCAAAATAATTATCATTAAGGGTAAACTCAAATACACCATTGATATCTGCCACATCTGACTGAACAGGTGGACCATCCGGTATTCCGTCATTTGGTGCATCATCCCGGTACAAATAGATTGTAGGTCTGCTGGTATATGGCTGATCAGGTACATTCAATAGACCATCTTCATTTTCGTCGTGGAAAACAGTACCCCATATCTGGTTATTGTCTTCATCCTGTGGGCAATCAACAATGAGAGTAACCGTTCCAGTACAACTATTCCCTGCATCATCCAAAGCCATGTACTCATAGGAGTCAGATCCGATAAAATTAAAATCGGGCGTATAGCTTGCCACAGCATCAACATCCAGCACAACTGTTCCGTTTAATGGCTGAGTTATTATACTGAATCCAGAAGGTGGAAGGTTGTCATTGACGTCAGTTGCTATTGTTTTTAAGTCCAAAACGTATGTGCTGTTTGGTGCTATTCTTTTTATATGATTCTGGCACAGAGGCGGTTGTTCTGGTGGTACAAGTACTACTTCAAAATTTTCTTTGTTTACAATGCCACATCCATCGGTAACCGACAATGTCAGAATTATTGTAATGTCTTCATTGAACTGCGGAGCCTGGTAGGTCGCTGTTGTTGTGACCCCATCCCCTACGGTTGCTGGATTATTGGTAAATATACCAATAGGAGGATTGGCTGCCCATTCAAAAGTATAATCAGGCACTGCGCCACTGGCGGAGGCAGAAAGGTTTATTGTCATGCCTTGTTCTACTACGGGTGGCGGTGATGAAGTATAGGAGATAGTCGCTCCCCTTGAAAATGCTGAAAGAAAAGAGAAGTTGAAAAATGATCTGTATAGAGCTACAAACTCATCTTCACTACCACCTATCTGGTGACCACCGTGATACATTACCCATCCATTGCCATCAGTATAATCTGTATAAGAACCCACACCATATGCAGGGCCATATGCTAATTTAGCAGCTCTTGAATTTGCAATTCCTCCTATGTCCGGATGATTGTCATCATATACAGACACAGTCGTAGTAGGTCGCCATTGTGTGGCGAGATATGGTAAATAGACCTGCTCGCTTCCACTCTCAAATGCACCGTCAGCCTGCCCCATGAATTGCATAAATGGATGTGCACTGGTTGAGATATCATATACATAATCGCCATCTCCATCATCATGATCTCCCCATATAACCAATGAATTTTCTGCCCATGGACTCATGGACGGATCAGCATCAGCTATTTTTTCAGAAAGGAAATTCATCTGCTGTGTGGAATCAGGAGTCACATCATCCCATGAATTTTCAACAGCACTCACAGCATGACATGCAGAATAAAACCATCCACGACAGCCTCCGACATCCCGATCCAGGATCCATGTAGCCAGGTTACCGTGCGTACTCCATTCTGGATCAGCATGTGGCATGGCATACATATAATCACATCCGCAATCCAATGAATCAGGTGGCTTGAATATGAAATTGGGGTCTGTTTCTGCTATGTCATTGAATTCAGGAATTTCCGCAGCATCAAAACCAGGAATCAAATTAGAACCGTTAGCAAAATCCAGTGTCCAGTTTGGTACACCGTCCAGTTCCACAAATACAGGTACTGTAATATCTGAAGTAGTGGTCACCCCTACGACTCCTTTCGCCTCCCAGGCATTGATGACCGAGTCAATTAAAGGAAATCTGTATTTCTGTTCGATAATAAAAGGTCCTCCCCTGTAAGTATTTCCATCATACACAAAATCTACATCATCGTAAAATGTATTCTTATCGCTGACTTTATTGGGCTCAATAACCCATAAGGCGGGGACATCAAAGTTTTTGATCAGATCAAATATCAGCCCATAAGGTTTCAAGCCGTTTTCTTCAGTCTGGGGAACAATACCCATATCAATAATAAAAGAACCTGAATCTACCACTGTAGGGGGTGAAACCGGGATCGTTGGATTTGCATTGCGTGAATCAGACTTGGCCTTTACGTGTTTGTAATAGTCTTTTAACCTGGTAGAACTCTTGTCCGCAGGATTAATACCCTGGTTGTTATTGATGCCAAACGGGATCAATATCAACAGAAGAAGGGCCAGATATCTGGAATATGAATTACACAAATCTATTATGGATGATTCACATA
>JAHHJO010000535.1:0-3881 GCA_018680275.1 Bacteroidia bacterium | reverse complement strand
TATCAGATTCGGTCAGGCAATTATGATCATCTAGAATTGTGACCAGGTTAAACTCCCTGGGAATATAATAAGAGACCAGGATGCTTTCTTTGAGTTTTTGTTCTGCTTTCTGCCTGAAAACAGGCGCAAGATCCTGCTCAAGTATTGTTGATAAACCATAGAGAAACTGGATTCTGCAATTTTCAATGGCTTTGTTTTTCAACATGAACCTGTTCTGTAGGTAAAATATTTTGATCAGGGAATGATAGGCTAGGTGAAAAGATTCGATATAGTCCTCAGTACTGAGACAATCTTCCATTTGCTGAACGAAATCCTTGAAAATTATGGATAACGTTTTGGCGAGACTGACGCTGATTTTCTGGTTTTTAGAATTTTTTGGTTTGATCAGTTCATCCAGCAATCTTTTGTATTTAAGACCATCATCACCCAGATTCATCTTAGAAATGAAATGGGATTTGAATATCCATTCAAACATCTTGTCATTCCTTGCATAATTAAGAATAAAGGATTTTAGTTCAACAAGGTTGAGGCCATTGATGATATCTTTCATCTGCAATTTTGATAGACGCTTATATTCTTCCTCCTCTTTCATGTTTACTTCATTCTAAATCACATATACATTTGAGAATTGACAATTTAATTCAATAAAACCTCTAAAGATAAATACAATTTATTTATTCGTTTAAATCCTTAACTTGTCTGTTCAATCATTGAATTTTTCATATATGAAGCAATTGTTATTGGTACGGCATGCTAAATCTTCCTGGTCAGATCCAGGTTTAAGAGATATAGAACGTCCGCTTAACAAGAGAGGATTGAGAGACGCTCCAAAAATGGCTGGACATTTACACAGTCTTAAGATCATACCTGATACATTGATTACCAGTCCTGCATTAAGAACACGAATGACAGCAGGATATTTTGCCGAAACCTTCGATATTGAAACCGCTCAGGTCGATATTCGCCAGGATCTGTATTTTGGTTCAGAATTTGACTGGTTGCATATAATCAATACACTTGATGAAACAATACGATGTCCGGCCTTCTTCAGTCATAATCCAACGATTACTCATTTTACCAATCAATTTGCAAGGAATTACATTGATAATGTGCCTACATGTGGTGTAATTCACCTGCAGTCAGAAGCTGATACCTGGGAAGCATTGCATTTTGACAATACGAGAATGCTGAATTACTATTTCCCTAAACTCATATGATCCGTTCCATGCGATTGCTTTCCTTCATATTCCTGTTAATCTTGATGTTATCATGTAACATGAATAGAGATAATAGTGTCACGAATTATGAAGATCACAGGATTGCAATGGTGATTGCTGATCTTTATCTCACCGGGCAGATACTTGAAGATGTTCCGGACAGTATACGTGACAGCCTAAGAATTGTCTACAGGGAACAGTTGTCAACAATCCACAAGGTAGATATGGATTTAATGGAGCAGGATATAGAAATAGTGCAGGGAAAGCCTTCGAGGTATGTATCTGTTCATAAAATAGTCAGAGATTCAATAGCGGCTTATGAAGCCAGGTATAAACTCCGGAAATAATGATAATACACAGCTATTATTTCTTAACACAAAGATAACCTGTGTCAATGTCGGTTGAGTTTCCTTTTATTTTTATTTGTAGATCGTAATTTTAAACTATGGATAAAGGGGGGAGAATATTAATTGTAGAAGATGAGAAAGATATCGTAGAATTTCTTGAATACAACCTTAGGAAAGAAGGTTATGAAATTGAGGTAGCTTACGATGGCCTGGAAGGATTCAAAAAAGCTGTGAAATTTAACCCTCACCTCATTCTACTTGATATTATGATGCCAGAAATGGATGGCATCGAACTTTGCGAAAAAATACGCAAGGAGAAACAATTCAACGATACCCTTATTGCATTCCTGACAGCCAGGTCCGAATCTTTTACTCAGATCACTGCGCTCGACATTGGAGGTGATGACTTTATATCCAAGCCGATCAAACCGAATCTTCTTTTAAGCAGGATCAAGGCATTATTGAGAAGACATCCGGAGCTAAAGAAGAATGGTAAATCCCATATTTACATCTTCGACGATCTCAAAATAAATACCGAGTCATATACGGTCAAGAAAAGCGGTAAAAAGATTAAACTTGCAAAAAAGGAATTCGAACTCCTTGCATTATTGATATCAAAACCGGGAAAGGTTTTCAAGCGTGAAGAAATCCTTTTAAAGGTATGGGGTAATGATGTCATTGTGGGTGACAGAACCATTGATGTTCATATCAGAAAACTCCGGGAAAAGCTCGGAAGTCACTATATTCAAACAATGAAAGGTGTTGGATATAAATTTGACTTTTAAACAGTTTGTTTAAGAACCTGACCATAAGACAGATTTCGGTTTCCGTCTCGGTATTTATCTGGGCGTTGCAATTGGTATTGATCACATTGATATTTCTGATTGTTGGCGGAGGAAAAGTAAATGGTACTTTGATCATTATTTATGCTTTAATTTCCCTTATTCTGGGGTTTATTTTCATCAGTTATCTATTTGAGAGATTTGTATTCAGAAAAATCAAATTGATCTACAAAATGATTAGCAGATCAAAGGATTCTTTAGAGGGCACCAAATCGAAAGAAGCAGTTGATACTTCAATTCAAGATGTTAATGATGAAGTCCTTAAATGGGCGAGGCAAACAAAAAGGGAGCTGAGCACACTTAAATCACTGGAAACCTACAGGAGAAAATACCTGGGAGATATATCTCATGAGTTAAAAACCCCGATTTTCACCATTCAGGGCTATCTGCATACATTATTGGATGGAGGTATTTATGATGAGAACATCAATAAGAAATTTTTAAAACGTGCTATCAAGAACCTGTCAAGACTTGAAACAATTGTAGAAGACCTTGAGCTAATAAATCAGCTTGAAGCAGATCCGGATCTGCTTGATATATCCACATTTGACTTGAAAGCTGTGGTAGAGGAAGTTTTTAATGACTTGAATAAGAAAGCCGGGGAGAAAAATATTGAACTTGTTTTCAAACAGGGTGCCGACAGGACTTTTATGGTCAAGGCTGATAAGCACAGGATTCAACAAGTCTTTGTAAATCTGATTGGAAATTCAATTAAGTATGGAAATGAAAACGGGATAACCAAAGTAAGTTTTTATGATTTGGATGAATTGGTTTTGACCGAAGTCTCTGACAATGGTATTGGCATCAATGAAAAGGATATGAATCATTTGTTTGACAGGTTTTACAGGGTTGATAAAAGCCGTTCCAGGAAAGAGGGTGGTTCCGGTTTAGGCTTGTCCATTGTGAAAAATATTGTCGAAGCCCATAATCAGAAAATAACAGTCAGGAGTACATATGGAAAAGGAAGTACTTTCGGCTTTACATTAACGAAAGCCTGATCAGGTCTGATTTAAGGCAAGCACCTGGTCTTGAATGTCTTCAGACGGGTATGGAATCTGATCAAGTAAATTCAGCAATACATCTCTTTTCTTGAAAAAATCAGGTAATTGTTCATCAGGTAAGGGATCCTGGGGCGGAAAATTCAGTCTAAGGTGATTGACTTGTTTACCATTCCGCCAGAACCTGAAACATACATGAGGTCCGGTTGCCAGTCCTGTCTTACCGACTTCTCCAATCTTTTGACCCTGCCTGACTTTCACACCAGCCTTGATACCTGGCGCAAATCTGCTCATATGCAGGTATTGAGATTTATAAGTATTGTCATGTCTGATTTTGACATACTTGCCATTATTCCTGGTGTACCCTGCAATTTCCACGACACCGGCACCAACCGAGTAAATAGGTGTACCAGTCGGCGCGGCATAATTAGTTCCTAAATGAGGTATTGTTCTTTTTTTAATGGGATGAAATCTACG
>JAHHJO010000307.1:0-8149 GCA_018680275.1 Bacteroidia bacterium | reverse complement strand
ATCCTGGATATGTATAGAATACCAATGATCCATCTAAAGAGTCATTATACATATACTTCTGCAAAAGTTCGTTATTGGCATAGTCCAGTATTTCAGGGGGTTTCACTTCACTGGGATTACCAATGGGCAGAGTAACTTTCCAATGACTAAGATCAATATCTGGTATAATGTAGTCAGTTCCATCTTTTTCTGAGTCCGGATTTTGACTAATCTTTCCATTCATTGTAGAACAGCCAATAGTAAATAAAATAGCACTTAAAAAGTATATTAATCTACTTTGTCCTATCCTGAAACATGAATCTTTATTGATATTGATCTCAGTCATTGTGTTATTACAATCAATTAATTTCTGGCAATTGAAAAATCATCCACTCTGCACTCTACCCCTTCATTATTGAAAAAGACAGCTACCATCGTATTACCTCCTGAATTAAACTGAATACTTTCCATTACGTAAGTATTGGCATCTGTCTGATCATTTAATGTCACCGATGCAATTGTAGCTCCAGCTACCTGGGACAAATCAGTCAAAGTTGAACCATCCAAAATGGCCACAGTTAAACTTCCTGCCGGGTCAGTTTTCATGGTATAGAAAAAAGATACCCTGTAATCCGTATTAGCTTCAACTTCGATCAGCTGATATCCGACACGCGAACCATCTGATGGTAATTTGGCAGCCTGGGATCCACTATGAACAGGGCTGGAAGTTATCTGGATAACTCCTCCTAAGTCATTTCTCCAAGAATCCCGACCATCACCTGTTCCATCAGGTAAGCTATTGTCTTCAAACCCTGACTCATTAATCACAGGCATGAAAACCTGTGAAGCCTCTATTGAAAAATCGTCAACTCTGCACTCTACACCTTCATTTGTAAAAAAGACAGCCACCTGTGAATTAGACCCGGATTCGAATGTAATACTCTCCTGGATGTAAGTACTGGCATCTGTCTGATCATTAACTGAAATGGACGCAATAGTAGCGGCAGCAACTTCAGATATATCATTTAATGTTCTACCATCCAAAATGGATACTGTTAAACTTCCTGCCGGATCTGTTTTCATCGTATAATTGAAGGTAACTGTATATTGCCTGTTTGGCTCGACATCTACAAGTTGATAACCTATTCGCGAACCATCAGAAGGTAACTTAGCTGCCTGGGACCCACTATTAACAGGGCTGGAAGTTATCTGGATAACTCCTCCCAAAGCACTATTTCTCCAACAATCACGACCATCTAATGCACTACCACAAGCCGCAGCAGATGGATCATCGTCTTCAAAACCGGATTCTTTAATCGATGCTATAAACGTCTGCGAGATGGTTACATCAAGTTCCTTAACATCCATATTGCCTGTAATACTGTAGGCAGTTAGTTTTACGGTATAAATACCATCTTCCATATATGTATGCTCTGGATTCATACCAGTAAACTGGTATTCATCACCAAATTCCCACAATAACATTTCTGCACCTTCGGAAGCATCCATGAACTGTATAGTTCTGTAATCTTCCGGATCCGGTTCAAAAGTAAAGTCGGCTGTGACAGGAGCCTGAATGTCAACCCCCTTGCTCAGTACAGTTGTCTGACCATTGTCGTTGAATGCTGTAAGTGTAACTGTATACGTATCAGCAACGCCATATACATGTGTCGGAGACTCGTCAGTTGACATATTACCATCACCAAAATCCCACTCGTAACTCGTGGCATTTGTAGAGGTATTTGTGAAGGAATACTCAAGGTAATTACTTTCGCTTTGATTAACATCAAATCCGGCAGACGGAGGTACCGAACCAGCAAGTCCGATATCAATTGTAAAATCATCCAGTCTGCATTCTACAGGACCATTATAGAAAAATATGGCTACAGTAGAATTTGCTCCTGAATTAAAGGATAGTTTCTGTTCCACATACACATCTGGTTCAGCAGTATCATTTACAGTTACTGAAGCAATAGTTGCGGCGATAGCCTGATCTTTTGTAGCACCATTGCCATTGGCAAAAGGCCCAAATTCTGTGACACCCAATATGGCAACCGTCAACCATGGATCTGATGAATTATCTAACATTGTGTACCAAAACGTCAGGTCATAATTCGAGTTAGGTTCAACGATAATTTCCTGGTAACCAATACGGTCCTGCGGTGCAGGCATCTTGGCTCCCTGACTTCCAAAAGTCACAGGACTTCCTGTAATCTGAATAACACCACCTAAATCGTTATTTCTCCAAGAATCTCTTCCATCTCCAGATCCATCTGGCAGGGTATTATCCTCAAAACCAGGTTCAAGAATTACCGGCTGAAACGGCCCTTCTACCACTACGACATCCATCGTAATCATATCAGATGCGCCGAGTGCATCACTTGCAATTAGAGAAACTTCATAGGTCCCTTCACCACCTTCAAAAGTATAAATCGGGTCTTCTTCATCTGAAGTATTTCCTCCACCGAAATCCCACGAAAACGTTGTAGACTCTGTTGAAAGATTTTGGAACCTAATTGTTTTGAAGTCATCAATACTTGAGGCATACGAAAAGTTAGCAGCTGGACCAACAGTATCAGGTCTTGAATTAGACTCTGGTAAATCATACTCAAACTGACTTTCGCAGTTAATAAATAATAGCGCCACTGCCAGGCAGAGGAACAACTTATGAGTTAATCGTAAGACTTTATTATTATAATTTTTCATTCTTTTTAAATTTTAGATTAATACCCGGGGTTTTGCGTTAATAATCCTCCGCTCAGATTAATTTCTCTTGCAGGGATTGGAAGAAATAATTTTCTTGCGCTGTAACTAGTGTATCCCATTTCAGTTGCATGCGCACTTATTATCTCATCCGCAAAGCCGAATCTTAATAAGTCATAAAACCGCTGATTTTCAAATGCTAATTCAACACGTCTTTCTCTAAGTAATTCTACTTTAGTTAATGAAGAAGGACGATCGCTAGCAGGATCAAATCCCGCTCTTTCCCGAACTGCCATATATGAATCAATTGCAGAACTGTTAGAAGTTTCAGGTGCGCCACCCATTAATGCTTCTGCATGCATTAAATAAACATCAGCCAGGCGTAATACAATCCAATCATTCCCAGCATCACGAGGGCTTGGTCCATATGTTGGAGGAAAGCTTGATATATCCGAACCTCCAGGTAAAAACTTTATTACTTCGTGCAAATCCCCAAATAATTTATAGGAAAGATCTGTTCTGTTCCCTCCAATTTCTTTGAAGTCCTGGATAAGATTTTCATTGACTATGTTGTGTCCATCTTCTCTCCCCTGTCGGCTAAATGCTGTAAATTCAGCTGAAAAACTTTGACTTTCCAATGGATTACCTAATTCATACTGAACAGCAAATAAAATTTCATCATTCAATTCATTATAAAACACATCATAGAAATTGTCCTCTAATGCATATTCCGCACTATTAATAACAGCTTCACATAGTGATGCAGCACCTGCATAATCAGGATTGTCTTGTGTCAGATAAACTTTTGCCAAAAGACCTTGAGCTGCTCCTTTAGATGCCCGAGACTTATATTGATTGTCCAGATTGTCTATAGCATCCTGCAGATCTGCAGCTATTTGTCCATATATCTGTGATGCAGATACCCTTGTAAAGAGTGATTCATCTTCTGCAGGTCCTACAACTGACGTAACTAATGGTACATCACCATACAATCTAACCAGTTTGAAATAAGCAAAAGCTCTTAAAAACTTAGCTTCGCCCATGTATCTGCCCTGATTGGCTGGTTCAGCTACGTCTATAAAGTTTAAGATATTATTTGCCCTGAAAATCACCTGGTACATTGACTGATAATAATCTTCAGATTGAACATTATTTGCATCAACCCTGTATCTGTGGAAATCCGCTTTTGTACCTTCTAATGTTTTTGTTCGGGTGTTATCACTGCGCATTTCAGAAAGCATATACTCGAATTGTATACCCCTGTTGGCGCGTGTAATATTTGTTTCTGTATTTTCATTCACACCCTGTATAGCATCATATATTCCCATAATTCCTGCCAATACATCCGCATCAGTTGCAAAGAAAGTTTCAACAACAATAGCTGAATCCGGTAGTGGATTTAAAAACTCTTCAGTATCGCAGGAATGAATAGTAAGTCCAAATATGACCAGAATTATATATTTAAAATATTTCATTTTTCTACTTTTTTTTAGATTAAAAATCAATGTTCAAACCAAATGTTACTGTTCTGAACATTGGCGTACCTGCTCGCTGAGAACCATATGCTCTCGGGCTGTCATTTCTATCAATGTATTCAGGATTGAAGCCATCATAATCATCTGATGTTTTATAAATCAGATTTTGACCAGTTGCATAGATTCTTAATCCTTCCATATTTAATCGATTGAGTTGTGACTTTGAAAATGTATATCCTATGTTGATATTCCTTAATGAGAAGTAACCTGCACTTTGGACAACATTATTGGTTAATACTTTCGCTTGAAGGAAGGAAGTATGAGGCACAATACCCGCAGCAACTACAGCTTCAGGACTGGTAGTACTTCCCTGCCATTGAGTTTGGAAGTATTGATCACCAATATTTTTAACTTCAGCTCCCTGACTTCCCTGGAGCATGAATGAAAAGTCAAAGTTCCCATATTGAAATTCGTTGGTAACACTCCAAATCAAATCCGGATATGGATCACCTAGAATCGTTTTGTCCTCATCTGTGATAAGACCATCACCATTTAAATCTCTGACTATTACATCTTCAGCAGTTCCATTAATTGGTATATATGGAGAATCCCAATATTCAGTAGCTAATTCTTCATCAACAACATATCCATAAAACGAAGAAATAGGATTACCAACAGAATTAATCCATTGTGAATTCCTTCCAAATTGATCTTCCAATATAGCTCCATCAGATTCACCGAAACTTACTAATTCATTCTTATTTGTAGATGCAATTACAGTTGCATTCCAATTAAAATCTCTATTGCTTAGAATCCTACCTCTTAACTCAAGCTCTACACCAGAATTTTTCACTTCGCCGAGGTTTACAATCCCTGAATCAAATCCAGTTACATAAGATACCGGGTTTTCAAGTAGTAATTGATCACTGTTTCTCACGTAATAATCTAATGATCCGGTTATTCTATTGTTTGCAAATCCAAAATCGATTCCCGGATTGAATTCTCTTGAAGCTTCCCATTGCAATAATGTGTTAGCAATATTACGTGCAGATATTCCGGGTGAAATACTACCTTCTGTAATTGCGTTAGAACTACTTAACAATGCTAAATATGGGTAAGAATTAATGATATCATCGCCTACATTGAAATTCTCGTTTCCTGTAAGTCCATAACTGACTCTAAATTTCAATCTGCTTATTAAATTACTCTGATTTAAGAAGTTTTCATGGTGCGCATTCCAACCAAATGAAACAGCTGGGAAATTACCCCATTTAGAGTCTACTCCGAATACTGAACTTGCATCTCTTCTGAAGGATGCGTTCACCAGGTATTTATTTGCGAATGCATAATTAACTCTTGCAAAATATCCAATCTTGTTCTTTTCAACATTTACTTCTTGGAATTCTGAAATCGTCGTTGCTCCTTGTAAATTTGGTAGCAAATCATTAGTGAATCCAGTTCCTGTAATATCACTATTTTCTGCTTGTCGTTTTTGGAAAGTCGCCCCGACAAGCGTATTAAACTCGTGATTATTGATTTCCTTTCTATAAGCCAGGGTATTGTCTGAAATCAACCTTGTCCTGTACCTGTTCTGTAAATTATATTGAGCTCTACTCGCTCCGTTGTGATGATGATTTACGCCATCATATCTTGTTCTTTTGCGCTGTTCCAGTGTAACACCAAAAGATGTTTTTGCGGTAAACCCATCGGCAAATTTATATTGCAAAAATGTTGAACCCAATACATTTGTTTTGTACTCATAATGTTCTCGTTCGACATATTGAGCGTATGGATTCTGGTCACCGGATGTTCGTGGTCTTGCATCACTTCCGTCACCGTTGAAATCAATTTCTTTCAAATGATCCTCACGGAAATAGTCACCTACGCCAATATCAGGATATTTATCCCTGTCTATATATGTAAGTGATTCTTCAGAGTGATAAATCGGTAACCATGGAGATTGTCTAATAGGATTGTGAATTGAGGTTGGTAAACGTCTTCGCTTCGAATAAGAAGGAGCAGCACTCAATCCAAATTTTAAATTCTTGAAGATTTCTGTGTCCATCTTCAATTTAAAAGTGTACAAATCATAATCATCAGTAATTACAACACCCTCATCTCCAACATATCTTAATGAAGTACTGAATTTGGTTTTTTCTGATCCTCCTCTTGCTGAAAATGAGTGACTTTGAATGGTACCACCATCAAAAAACACTTCTTGCCAATCTCTGTCTACCCCCAATACATCTACTAATTCCTGGGCGTAAATGGTTTGTTCAGAAAGTTCTCCACTTTGAGCCATTTCATATTCAGCCCATTCAGCAACACTTTTTTTGTATTCTTCACTATGAAATGCATCTTTTCTTCCAACAAAACCTTCGTAGCTGAATTTTGTTTCTCCAGCTTTTCCGCTCTTGGTTGTAATCATTATAACTCCATTAGATCCTTCACTACCATAAATAGCGGCAGAAGCTGCGTCTTTCAGGATTTCAAATGATTCGATGTCATTCATGTCCATATTTCCCAGGAAATCGGAATCGACAACTAAACCATCAACGACAACAGCCGGCCCGGAAGCTGCATTAACAGAACCAAATCCCCTGATGGTAATGGTAGGGGCATCGCCTGCTTCTGCTGAAGTTGCCTGGATATTAACTCCTGACACCTGGCCTATAAGTGCATCATCGATCCTTGAAACCGCAATCTGATCTAATTTTTCGTTTTCAACTTTAGAGACTGAACCTGTTGTATGTGATTTTTTCTGGGTACCATACCCGATTACTACAATTTCATCCAAAGTCTGTGAATCTGGAAACATTGTAATTGCAAGAGTTGTATTATCACCAACCTGGACTTGCTGTTCTAAAAATCCTACATAACTGATAACCAGTATATCTTCCGGTTGAACGGTAAGTTCAAAGTTTCCATCAATATCGGTAATAGTTCCCGTTGAGGTTCCTTCTACCAATACCGAGGCTCCTATCAATGGTTCACCACTTTCATCCGTGATAGTTCCGGTAACAGATTGTGCCTGCAAACCGAAACTTGTTAAAAACAGGAGTAGGAAGAGAAGATATCTCATCGATCCTGTTTGAGAATTGACTTTTGAACAAAGCCAATTTTGTTTAGTTTTATGATTCATAGATTTACTTTTTAAAGTGAATTTTTTAAATGAAGATCCCATATTATTGGATCTTAATTATGGAGAGAGTTGCAGCTCTCTCTATTTTTTTAGTTTGCTTTTCTAATAAATTTTCGTGTGCCTTTCTAAATTAAAATTTCGTTTGTTTTACTGAATGTTAATACTTCATCCAGGTGAAGCTCCATAGCCTTTGATGCTTCATCCGGCTTGCTTTCTAAAATGTATCTGTAAATTTCCCTGTGCTCTTTTATGGTCCTTTGGGTTCTGTTGTCATCACAGACACCCAGGTTGATAAAACTCTTGACAATGTCCGGAGTAATGATCATCATAAAAGTTCTTAATACTGTATTCTTGCTGGCTTCAGCAATTTTTATATGAAACATAAGGTCATCTTCAATTGCTGATTGACCTGCGTTTACTTTATCCTCATATGCCAATAAGGCATTATTGATTTGAATGATGTCTTCCCTGGTATGATGAATTGCAGCTAACCTGGCTGCTTCTTTTTCAAGGAGTACCCTGGTTTCTACTAGACTCCTGAAATCCGGTTTCTCGATTTTAAGAATATCCGTCATCAATCCTTCCAATGCAGAAACTCCCAGACCGGAGACAACCGTCCCGCTTTGTGGTAGTACTTTGAGTATGCCGTAAAATTCAAGTTTTGCAATGGCAGCTCTGACCTGATTTCTGCTGACGCCTAGATGTTCAGCAAGTTTTCTTTCAGGTGGCAGCTTTTCACCTGGCTTTATCTGACCCTCGCTGATTAAATCTTTTATCTGGGAAATAATGAGATCTACAGGATTTTTTAATTGGATCTTATTCAGGTTTTCTAACATTGTTTTGATACGTA
>JAHHJO010000479.1:0-2661 GCA_018680275.1 Bacteroidia bacterium | reverse complement strand
CAACTAAAGTGTATTTTGTCCTGTACTATATTTATTTTGATTTCCACAAAACTTTTTGATCCATCACTTTTATTACTGTATTTAAAAGCATTTTCAATAAACGGGATAAAAATCAATGGGGCGATTTCCTTTGAATTGACAGGACCTTCGATTTCGAAATGTACATCAAGATTGTTTCTTCTTAATTTCTCAAGACTGATATAGTTCCTGATATATTCCAGTTCGCTGGCAAGTGAGACGCGTTCAGTGTCACATTCATATAGTTGATATCTTAAAAGATCAGAGAGTTGCATAATACTCTTTGGCAAATCGTCCATCTTTTTCATAGACATGATATAAAGATTGTTTAAAGTATTGAAGAGGAAGTGTGGATTGATCTGACTTTTGAGATATGCAAGCTCGGTCTTCAGTTGTGATTCTTTAAGTGCCTGGATTTGTGTTTGATTCCTGTAACTCATCTTAAAGAACCTGATGACAACTGCTAATCCGACCAAAGACACATTTGTGGCCAATGAACCTATAAAGTATTCATGAAAGGTAAAATCTTCTTCCAAATTCAAACCATACAAATAATAATTAAAAACAAGAACAAACATTATCGATATAAAAGTCAATAATGCATATAGCCCAATGCGCCTTTTTAACAGGAATTTTGGCAACAGATAGTAGATATTGAAATATACAAGCAACATGTCGCCAATAAGCTCAAAAACTACGTAGTGAATTCCATCAATGGGGCTAGTAACACCAAGTAAACTAAGAAACTCATCCAAATAGATGAATATCCAGAACGCAATATGCCTGAGAATCTGGTATTTCTTTTCAAACAGGAACTTGTATATCCAGTGTGTATTATTCAATGGGAACTATTTAATACAAAGCTATCCAATTAGAATATTCAGTACATCAACAAAGTATAATAAAAATCAAGCTTGGTATAATATACTGATGATTGATACCGCTCATAAGCTTGTATTGTTAAGTTATTTCAAAAATGGGTATTAAAAAATGAGACCGAAAATGTAAAATAGGCGTCATTTCAATACATATGAAATATTAAATATGAAAAAGTTTTCTGTGAGAGTAGGGGTGATATGAATATTCTCTGTCTATAAGTCAAAGGGTGTTATTAAAGGTAAAAAGAGATTTTCTTAAAGTAGAGGATCTCTTTTTTTTTTGCATAAAAAAAAGCCCTCCGATTAATAGAAGGGCTTTTTAAGTATATTTTCAACTCCTCGTCTTAGAACCAGATAAATTTGGATTTTTCACCACATCTGGCCTGACCAACTCCTCCAATTCCCCAATTCAGTTCAAAGACTAAACCTGCAAAAATTGGTACAGTGCTGGCAGCATCTCCGATATAATTTACAGGTTGCCTGTTCATCAGGTCGGAAGGCATCCTCCCATCATCATTAACCAGGTCCTGGAATCCATATTCAAATCTTAACCCAAGGATGCCACTGAATCGGCCATCGTTACCCAGTATATAGGTACCGAATCCTATAACCCCGGCCAAGGCATTGCTATTGAAGTATTCAGATGGATCGGTTGTATCTCCTGTAGCAAGATCTTCACTTCTGACATCACCTATGAATGACACTTTAGGTCCTATTTCGAAATATCCTTTGTGTCTAGCATTCCTGAAAAGAACATAGATATCTGCTGAGGGAACACGGACCTCATGGTCTCCACCTCCAGCTGCCGACGTATTCTGGAACTTACCTTTCAGTGAACCGAACATGGCATCGATTGAAATACCGGTATAATTCCAGTTAATTCCGAATTTGCCACCAAACTTAGTGCTTGTAGTAATGGTATAATCCCAATTTGGATCATCTCCGATTGCACTGTTATATAACATGGACATTCCGGTCTGAACTTTAACTCCCGTATCAAGCCAGAATTCCATTTTTTGGGCGTCAGATTTTATAAAACCCATCAAAATAATAGCGCATAAGATTAATTTCTTCATAAATGTTAGTTTTTAAGCCAATTGTGCCTAAGGCTAAGATGATATAATAATTTAGTTGTTTACGTTCTCCATGTCCATCCAACCATCAAATCCATCGGTCAGATCATAGACTGTTTTGAACCCCATGCCTTGTGTCATTTTATATGCCCTTGCACTTCTATTTCCTGCTCTGCAATACAAAACATACTTTTTGTCCCTGTCAAGTTCATTGAGTTTGGTTTTGAAAGACATGTTTTTCATGTCAAGTACGATCGATCCTTCTATCATTCCAAATTCTTCTATTTCTTCAGGGGTTCTCAGATCCACAAAAATATATTCACCTGTTTTGAAATATTCCATACCTTTTTCGAGCGATATGATTCCATCTGCCACTTTTTGTACAGGATATTCATCTGCTTGTTGATCATCTGTTGTTTGTGATCCAGACTGATTGTTTTTTGTTTTGCAAGTTACAAGTGTAAGGCAAATCAAAATGGACAAAGAATATATTTTCATGTTTCAAAATTGAGCTCTACAATAATACTACTTTTCTTTATACAGCTAATGAGAATAATTCAAAAATTAGGGAATGGCTAAATACAACTTCCTTAATCTAATCTGATATGTTAAAGTTGATAATACATTAAAAATTGTTCTAATATGATTTGTTCCTGATTATAGATTGTAATACCTTTGGAGCAGATATTTAG
>JAHHJO010000079.1:0-2584 GCA_018680275.1 Bacteroidia bacterium | reverse complement strand
GATACAAACCTACCCCCATAAACAACATTCACCTTTAACCCTGTACCCATTTCTCTTGCGACACTTTCAATTTGCATGGCCAACTCTCTCGAAGGAGTAATTATTAACGCCTGAACTTCTACCAAATCAGTGTCTATGTCGTTTATTAAAGGGAGTAAAAAAGCAAGGGTTTTGCCGGTGCCGGTAGGAGAAAGGAGTAATATTTCTTGGTTTTTACTTATGGCCTTACATGCTTCAACCTGCATTTTGTTTAAGGCTTTGATACCCAATTTAGCAAGTATTTCTTTTTCACTTTTTATCTTATCTGACATAAGGTAAAGGTAGTTATGTTCAATAACTAAATGCAATTAATTAAAAGCAGTCAGAATGATTAAGCATTAATCGATCTGTATTCTAACAACAATAATGCTACCAGGGCAAATTGTGCTGTTTGACTTCGTTTTGATAAAATACTTCCAGTTTTTGTTTAAGATCATCCGTTAAAGGATTATTGATGCTTTCAATATTGCTTTGCAACTGTTCGGTATCAACGGCACCAGGTATAACCGTTGAAACAGCATCATAGGCCAGGCAAAAAGAGATGGCTTTTTGAGTAAGGTTACTATCTGCATTCAATATTGATTTGACTTTATCAACGAGTCTTGACCGGGTCTCAATGTCTTGTGTTGTCCATCGACTTCTGACTCCGGTGAATGTGCTTTTCGCATGATACTTGCCTGTCAGCCAACCTGAATCCAGGGGAATCTTGACGATGATACCGACCTCATTTTTCAATGCTGTATCAAATGCACGAGCTACGTCCTGGTGCAAAATATTGAAGAAAGCTTCAATCACTGTTGAGTTTGTTGTGTTCATTAAAAGCATCATTTCATCATAGCTGTCAATGGATGCCCCATACGCCCTGATCTTTCCTTCATCGACCAATCGCTCCAGGATTTCATAATGATCATTTTTATGTCCATCGAGATATTCGAATGGAGGATTATGTATGATCAGGGAATCGATATAATCTGTTTGCAACCTTCTAAGACTTCCTTCAAGAGACTCCCTGATGTGAGCCGCATCGAAATTGACTGCGCCCGTATCAGTGCGGCCAAACTTTGTATTGATCACGATCTTGTTCCGATCAACGCCTTTTAATGCCTTTCCCAACCTGGTTTCCCCGGTTCCATGACCATATACAGGCGCCGTATCAAAAAAGTTGATGCCATATTCAAGTGATTTTCCAACGATTTCCATAGCTTCTTTTTCACTCATGCTTTTCCAGCCTGAATTTTCTCCCAACTGCCAGGCACCCAGGCCAATTTCAGAAACAAGTGGAGTATTGTTGGTGTAGCGCTTGTATTTCATAGTTTAGATTGTAGTTGATTTGTATAAACAGGATTCTATCATTTTGAGAAAGGTAAATCTATGTAAGAAATATGAAAGATGCACTTTACATGATATTGACATATATCAGTATGTCCATTCCTAAAAGAGCTTGTCACATTTGGTTAATAAAGTTTGATGAGTTCATTGAGTTCAAAAAGTATATTAGTGATGAGTTTATTAGTGATGAGTCTTGTTGTTGATTTTTATAGAATAACAGGTACTTTTCTTTTCCAGTGTCAATTGACTCCTAAACTATTCCCATCCGCCGGAGCCATAGCAATCTGCTGAAGCCTTGGCGCCATGCTCTGACGAAGCGTCTACGCAAAGGCGAAGAAGGATGATAAACACCTAAACTCTTTAACTCATAAACTGATGAACTCTTCAACTCATAAACCCAAAAACTAATGAACCAATAATTTAATCAGCAATAATCTACCACCAAATAATTGTATTTCAGCTTTAAATAAGCTATGTTAAAGTATAATATCAACATGCGAGAATTACCAACTATTACAGATCCGACCTTCACGGAGGTTAAAAGCTATTCATCTTTTGATCGCTTTTTATTAAAATATATTAATGATGAAAGGGATTTACCGTTTGTTCACCTGATCATCAAACTGACATGTATCAATTTACCGGTCGCATTATTGCTTTTTACACCATTGTTAACCGGATGGGTATGGTGGGCCGTCGGATTGTTCTATGGAGGGCTTGTTATTTATTATGTTGGACCATTTACTTTGATGCTGCACAATACAAGTCATCGTAGATTATTCAAACAGAAGTACAAGATCATGAATCATTATATTCCGTGGGTTATCGGACCATTTTTAGGCCAGTCCCCGGAAACATATTTCAGTCATCATATCGGGATGCATCATGCAGAGAATAATATGGAAGGAGATAAAAGCAGTACGATGTCATACCAACGAGATAGTTTCATAGATTTTGTAAAATATGGTGGCGGATTCCTGTTGATAGGTGTCTGGGAGCTCGCAGAATACTTCAGGAAAAAGAAGTTCATGAAATTGTACAAGATGGTCATGCGTGGTGAATTCTCTTTTATATTCCTGATTATCATCCTGGGTTACTTTCATCTCCAGGCTGCACTATGGGTATTTATCACTTGTACTATAATAGTCAGATTATCCATGATGGCAGGGAATTGGGGACAACATGCATTCATTGATGCCAATACACCTGACAATAA
>JAHHJO010000071.1:0-2885 GCA_018680275.1 Bacteroidia bacterium | reverse complement strand
GACTAATCCCTTCTTTATTATCCCTGCCGCTTCTCCTAATCTGTAAAGGCACCTGGGATTCAAATTCCATTTCCAGTTTTGTGGATTTACCGGGTAACAGTGGTTTACCCAGGTCAACTTCCAGGATCGTACCTTCAGTATTATAATTCAGGATTTGTCCGTCCTGTTTGAGGCTTAAAACTTTTTGATAACCGATCTCGTCTTCTTTGAGCTTGGATATTCTGTCAATGACTCTTGGATCAGGATCTTTGACTGTTCTTGACCTGACATCCATCATACTTCCTGGCTGAAAAGCATTAAAGTATAAGTGGTAAAACACACTCCTCAAGGTATCCGGAGAATTATTGGTGTATTTAATTTTTTGCTTACCAAATAGCTTATAATGTTCTACATCAACATCAATTTCCATATCATAGACCACATGTTGCTGCCACCTGTCACCCTGTCCATAACCAAGGTGAGGAATCAAAAGAAGTATTAAATAAAACAGTCTCATTTACAATTTTTTAATGCATTACAACCGTATCGTCGATTTTATTTACTGGTTCCAGTATCCTTTTAAACGATCCCCAGTTATATTTATATTTCATCAGGAGTATAAAAACAAGGGATACAAGGATGAACCCGGCTGTCATAAAAACAGGATTGATTTCATTGGCTTTAAACAGGGAATCTGTCTGAATGGCAGCACCTTCATAACCTACAAACACTGCACCTACAATATTTGTTGCGGCATGAACACCTAATGCCAGTTCCAGGCTATCGTCCATAATTGTAAGGATTCCGAGTAATAAACCTGCCGAAATATAATATACCTGCATCGTCACAAAGCCGAACTCCTGGATTTCTGGGTTCATTGAATGGATAAACCCGAATAAAATGGAGGTAATGATCAATGGGATCAATCGGGATTTGGTTCCAACTGCAATGCCCTGCATGAGATATCCCCGGAACAATAATTCCTCCATACTGGTCTGTATCGGCAAGATCAATAATGATATGATGACTAAAGGAATGAAGGTGTTAAACTGAAAATGAAAACTATAGCTCGCTGGATCCATGAAATAAGAAACAACTTCTACCACTAGAGACAATGACAACCATACAGAAAAGGCAAAGAATATTTTATTCCAGTTAATTCGGCTGCCTGATGTGATCAAACTTCTGAATTCACGACCATGCATTGGTTTGAAGATGAAGTAGAAAGCTGTTAAAGCCCCTATAAACATCACCAGCAATAGTGTGAAACCCATATTTGAATTAATCCCGAAAACACTAAAATCAGGATTCGACTGAAAATTCTCTATATCAGCCATTCCCAATTCCGAGTTTTCCTCATTTACTGATCTCCATAAAGACAACATCAAAGGAATCTGTCCGATCGTATAACCAATAAATGTCACCAGGATAACGACAATATAACGCCACCAGTGATTCTTTCCATTAAATGCATTTTCGAAATAACCCATCATTATCGTGTACAATTTTGCATGCAAAAGAACCAAAAATAACTATTGATTGGCAGTATTGTGAATGACACTTCGATTTTCCAATATTTTGCTTCATCTTTGTATTAGAAAGTATCTAATATGAAAGTGAATAATTTCTTCCTGGTCGTTTCCCTTGTAATCATTGCAGCCATATATCGATTGCTGCCTCATCCACCCAATGCAACACCTGTCGGTGCCATGGCTCTGATGGGCGGACTTTATATCGGAAGAAAACATTTGGCATTCATATTACCAATAGTAGCTTTGTTTCTAAGTGATCTTGTCATCAATAACACGATCAGCAGGCCATTCCTAACTGAACAGACAGGTTTTGTCATATTCAGTGATTATATGATCCCTGTTTATTTCTCATTTATACTTATAGTTGGTATTGGATTTTTACTTATTCAAAAGTCTGCGTTCCAAAAAATACTATTTGGGACATTATTATCATCCATTTGCTTTTTCATCATCACAAATTTCGGTGTTTGGATGAGTTCAGGAGTATATGCAAAAAACCTTATTGGGTTGATGACATGTTATGAGCTTGCTCTACCATTTTTTAGAAACACACTGATCAGCAATGCCATCTTTGTTACTCTATTCGTCACAATTATAGAATCAGTTAAAGCATACAATCTGAAAGAATCAGTAGCTTAGAATCTGTTTAGCATCCTTTTGAAACCATATATCAAAAGGCAAGGAATACCAATCCAGTAAAGTTCACTTTTAATGACTGTTACACCCCAGTCAGAAAAGAAACGGCTGATATGCAAAGGACTAACCTTGATCACTCTCCAGGGAAGAAAATGTCTAGTGTTGTCAAACGGCGCAAAGAAAGCAATCCCCCTTCCTCCTGTAGTCATAGCATCAAGCACACCATGAGATACTGTTATCAGACTAAAACTCAGGAAAATCATAAATCCTGTAGCTGAAGTCAATTTAAAATCTCGGTAAAACAATGATTTGATTATAAAACCAAAAATGAAAGCAAAAAAGATGGAATGAAAAAATCCACGATGACCCAGCCAATGACCATAGGAATAACCCAGGTCAAACATGAGAACATCTGCATCCGGTATAGTAGCGCAAACAATAGCCAAAGCACCAAATTTCCATTTATTAAACTTTGTGGATACAAAGGCAGTAGCAGTCATCGCAGTAATCGCATGTCCAAATACCGAGGCCATTATTCCTCTGAGTTGGCTTCCGGATACTCGATGCGGACATGATAAATACTTCTTAGTACGGAGCGAAAGGTATCTGTACAGGTTTGAAGCTCTGAGAAAGACAAGTTTGATTCTGACAACTGCCCCTGTTCGACTTTATAGTCAACAATCTTGTCTATCAATTGGTCAATATCCTGACCTGTAGGATTCTTGAGACTTTTACTTG
>JAHHJO010000259.1:0-4419 GCA_018680275.1 Bacteroidia bacterium | reverse complement strand
GTGCAATAGACTCCAGCAATTTTGTTCTCTTTAAAATTATCTGTAAAGAATTCATGCCAACCCAGGATCCTTTTAGGGTAAGCTTTGGCAACACCGTTGATATAAGCACCAAAAACAATGTCCTTGTCATCAAGATAATCAGCCTTTGCTGCGTCTATCATTTCAGGATTTCTTAAAGGAGGGATACCATCCTGCCTTACGCCTCCCCAAAGCACTTCTCCAAGATTTATTGAGGATTGATCATGCCGTTCCCTGAAATAGCGTTCAAACAAAGGATCGAGATGTTTGTATAATTCTGACTTAATATCGAAGTAATAATCTTCCTCAGGTAAGTTTTTAGTCCACAACCATTGAATCCAGTCGTAATAATCTTCTTGATTTTCATGTTCAAATTTATCCCAGAGGATTTCATTTATTTTTTGCAGCAGTTCCTGGTCAGTACTTAGTCTGATGATTTCGATGAGAGGTGCTGCAAATCCGTCTTCCCAATAATTACTGAGTTTTTCAAAAGTTATGTTGCGTTTGACCGGATCTCTTTCATAAAGCAATGACCGGATCATTGTAAATTTTTCCTGACTTGATAATTGGTTGTTGTCTGGATTGGTTAATCCCTCATTCATTATAGCTTCTTCATAACTGTTTCCAAAATCAAAAGGCAGTTGATGTGCTACTTTTTGACTTGCCCAAGAGCCATATTCTTTAATGTCTGAACTGTTCAGTACATTCCCAAATTCATTTAGAATTACATAAGGAGAGATTTTATAGATATACGAAAAGTCATAACTGATCACTTCTTTGCGGTCCCTGGTAGCAGTACTGAATCGCTGGCTTTCCAGCCCGCCCTGGCGAACGCCTCTTGGGTCAAAACTGACGATCCTGGAATTTTTATTATATACTTTGAGAAATTCATCAAATTCGAGGGTGTATTTCCCATGGGATGAAGGACCATTGAGGAGAGAATCTCTTGAAAAAGCTTTAAATGGATGAAACCGACCTTCTTCGTAGCTCATCAATTCCGCTTCAAATCCTCTCTCTTGAAGTTTGTTATCAATCAATGATTTAAAGAAATACTTGGGACTTTTAAAATAAGTCTCCATTCTGTGCTTTAGGATCTCTTCCTGGTTTTCATTAGTTGATTTATCTACAAATAATGCTTGTCCCAGGTATTTACTTGAACCATCACTGGAAACCTCCAGCATATTCAGTAAGTAGTAGATTTCATATGCAAGGCGTGGGTTGTCAATTATAATCAGATCTGTGGCAGTAGCTATAAGCTTATTTTTCTCTTCTTTGAATCTTATTACTTCAGGATTCAAAATGGTGCAATTTTTAGAGATATTATCGTTCCCGAGGAATGCCTTTCGAAATATTTTGAATTGCTTGTTTCGTTTTTTCGATCGTTTTGCACTTATTGTTAGTGCTTCAATTTCAAATGCATTTGGAGTTAATTCAATAATGGTTTCCTCCAGGTTCTTTTTGATATAGCTGTGCTTTATAATTCTTGTTTGATATGCCACATGGCTTACAAACAGGTCTTCTTTTATGTTTTCTGGTATAGTGAGATGAACAAGGCCGTTATTATCTGAAACATTCCCAAACGTTGTATTTTCCATAAAGAGATGGGCATTCGCAACTGGTTCTTTACTGATCTCATCTATGAGTTTGATCTTAAGCTCAATGGATTGACCTACTATTTGATTTGAAGGCAAAAAGCATAATATAAGAAAGCCAATAATATTGATTCTCATTTAACAAAAATAATGAGGATTCTGTTTCTGAACTTTCCTGTGGAAGACTATTATGCTGTTTTAGATTGGGTTCTCTGATTATATCATTTCAATACCCTCTGTGACAAGGTGGGCAATTTCAGCTTTCCTGGAGACCAGTTGATCCAGGTATTCCCTGATTTGTGATCCTGTCGGAGTGTCTTTTGATAATTCATAAACTTCAAGAAGCAGTAACCATTCATCGGGGTATTTATTTCTGATAGTTTGAAAGATCTGTTGAATTTCTTCTTCATTTCTAGTATTGCTCTCTCTCATTGTTCTTACATCTGCATATTGTTTTTCCAGGAAATAAATCGATTCTGTTTTTTCCTGCTTTATCGTAAGGACCCTGGAGCTTTCATACAGGTTTGGAAACGAGTTGTGATCGGCAGACCCTGCATATGCAGATACAATCTTGCTACCTATAGCCATATGGAAGGTGCCCATGTCGGGACTAAAAAGTATTTCGTTCTTATAACTGACCGTACATTCGTTGAGCTGCACAAGCATCAGTTTGCCATGGATGTTCCTGATTCCGGTTATATTCATTCCTTCTACGCGGATGCCACTTTCAAATTCAAAAGCCAGCCATTTACCATCGTAAAAATTATATGCTTTGAGATCATAGGGTCCCATGTCTTCAATAGCCAGGTTGATATTCTTCAATTTACCAAGCGGAGAACTAATTCCATTGGTATGAAAATCTATGCCATGACCAATCAATTCCTTTTCCCGGTATGCGAGTGCTGTTGGACCGGAAGTCTCAAAATAAATGACTTCATTTTCGTCATTTGTAATGCATTTTTCAAACTGAGCTGATACCTGGAGCCCTGTATTTATTTCGATGGTACCAACCATTTGTGATTCAATCAGTTTCCTGAGACCTTTTGCACCTCCTTTTCGTAAACTCATCGAATTGGAGAATTCTTCAAGGACTTCCATCAGGTATGAAAAATCCGGTGTCACAAAAAGCTGTTTTTGTGGTTGAGTGATATCAAATCCCTGTCTCGAAGCTTCAATGGAATAGGGTATCTTTTTTACATCATCACTCATGCACCATTTACTTTCACCAATAGATGAAAGCAATCCTGCACCATATATTCTGGGATTTTCCATATCCCCGATGAGACCGTATTCTACTGTCCACCACTGCAGGTTTCTTATCCTTGAAAGTTCTGATAATTCAACTTCCATGTTCTGAAGACGTTCAACTTCTTTTTGTGCACCACTAATTTCAGATTCATCTGTACCGGCAGCTTCTTTAAGTATTGATAATTTCCTGACAGCTTCATATAATTCTATATCATGTCTTGATAAAATAGCTTTTGCTCCAACGGCACCTAATCTTCGGAGGTATTCTGCGTAATCCGGATTGGCAATAATAGGAGCATGACCTGCAGCTTCGTGAATGATATCTGGCGCAGGTGTATACTCTATGTTTTCCAATTGCCGGATATCTGAAGCTATTACAAGTACTTTATAAGCCTGGAATTCCATGAAGGCATTGGGTGGTATGAAGCCGTCTACTGCGACTGCGGCCCATCCGATTTCCTTCAAAATCCGATTCATGCCGTACATACTTGGAATCTTTTCTATTTCAATACCGGTTTGACTTAGACCTTTCACATAGGAGTTATGTGCCACCTTTGAAAGGTATTTGATATTTTTTCGCATCACATATCTCCAAACAGCTTGATTAATGGGGGTATAGTCCTCATAATCCTGTGGCTTTATAAACTGTTTCAGATGCTTGGGTAACCGATCAATGAATGGATTACTTTCGTACTTTGTCATTCCTCTTGTATCTTGAAATTATTATTCAACAAGGATACATAGATACTATATTTTATCGAAAAGCTAATACAGTCTTTTCACTGTGATGATTGTAATTAAATGAAGATATGTAACATTGATTACCTGAAAATGAAAACTTATTTCTTCATTTGTAATAACAATCTAACAAAATGAAATACGGACTTTTAATTTTAATTTACCTGGCTTTTTCCATTGAGGGGTTTAGCCAGGATTCAATGTCGGCCCACGCTCATTCTGAAGATCATGAATCCCATGATATGCCGAAATTCAGAGCGGCAGTACTTATTGCTCATACGCTGATACCGGACGAACATACAGAAGAAAATTTCCTGATTCCTTCCTGGGGTTTTGACCTTGAATATTGGTTTAACCGTAAATGGGGAATCGGGCTTCATAATGACCTTGAAATTGAAACTTTTATTATTTCAGGTCCTGATGGAGAAGAAGGTCATCTTGAGCGTGTGTATCCGCTGGTTTTGACATTTGATGGATTATATAAAGTATGGAAGGATCTTGTTGTTCAATTAGGGGTGGGTACAGAAATTGAACGACAAGAAAGCTATTTTATATACCGTGTTGGATTAGAGTACGAATTCGAAATGGGCAATCACTGGGATATAGCGCCAACCTTTTTCTATGACAGCCGATTGAGTGAATATCATACCTGGTCTCTTGCTTTGGGTATTGGTAAAAGATTTTAGGTACCTAAGTTTTTGTTAGTCTGAAATCTTCAGAGTAGTGACTATAAAAAAGCTATGTTATAGGTTCTTGTAAACTAAACTTTAGTCCAGTAGATAATAGTTTCATGCATACTGAATATAATAACATACATCTGATG
>JAHHJO010000196.1:0-2401 GCA_018680275.1 Bacteroidia bacterium | reverse complement strand
GTAAATGCCAGGCTAAGATTATTTTCTCCGGACAATAGATGTGCCAGGCCGATACCTGAAGCAATTGATAATTGTGGTCCAAGGTGGGAGATCATACCCCATATCCTGTATTCCTTGGTTCCGAAATGAAAAGATCTGTCTCTTCCATTTGTGAACCCGTCTGGCTTTCCCTGCCATTGAGAGAACAGCCTGTTTAATGGAATACCTCTCGTTGTAAATACGCCAAGGTTCCTGTGCATCGGAAAGATCCACTCATTGTCTTCCATGGCCATCGTACATCCTACAGCAATGGCTTCCTGTCCTATTCCTGAAAACCATTTACTAATCTTTCCCTGGCGAAGCAGTGAAAGCATTTTCTCCTCGATCATCCGGGGACGTAACATCGCAAGGTAAAGCGCTTTCTGTTTCTTTTTGGAAATACGCTTTTGCTTATAATTTATATTCAGGGAATATAAGGTCTTTGTCATTTAGATTCAGATTCTTTAAGCTTGGTAAAATTAAAAATATTGTTCAGGAAAGGATTGTTCTTAATACAGACAGTGATTTTAATTCTTTGAATCCTTCAACATGAAATTGATAATAATTGATCATATGGTCAAGTAATTGATTGCGTTCTGTTCTTGTAATCTGATAATCTGTGCTACCCGAGATCTGTGCATGAAGTTTTTCTGAAAGGTCTTTTCCCAGCATTGTTGAAAGGGGTTGGGATTCAGCAACAAACTGACCTGTTGTCAGATCAAAGTAGGGTTCGTGATCACTGAAGTTGTTCTGAATCTGGAATCCAAGGTAAGCAGCAAGAGTGACCGTATAATCCAATGGGGTATTTTTAATTGAAAGCACGTCCTCATCGATGCCGGTAAGATGGTCTTTTATAAGATTATACACTTCAAGATTGACTTCCTTTTCCCTGATCGCATTTCTTGAAAGATCTATAATAAACATACCTATTGCCGATTTAAAGACATCTGAATACAAGGTTCTGTAATTATAATGATACTGAGCTTCCCTGATTCTTGAAAGGCCATTTTCATTGTTGTATGCTACAAGATCAATGATATTCATCGGGTGGTATACATTAACCATTTTCGACTTTGCTTTTCTTACACCACTTACAATAAATGACTGGAGACCATTTTCTTTTGTATAAATATCAAGTATGACGCTTGTCTCTGAATAGTTGAGGCTCTTGAAAACAATACCTTCAGTTTTAATTATCTGGGACAATGGTAATTATTTGATTTTGGTGATTCAGAATTCCCATCCTTCTATGGGATCTTGTTTGTACTTTTTCTTGGAGGCAAGCCTTTCTTTTTGTCTCTCCCAGATCAAATTTGCAAAAGTGACATTAAGTGGGGTGATACTTGTTTCAATCGCTGCATTGATCTTTTTTTCTTCAACATCCAGTCTATACAAGTAGCTCATCAAGAGGTCAGGATCTCCTTTGAGCATTTGATCAACCCTGTCGGCAATATGCATAATCATCTCCTCATCTGTTAATTGAGGTGGTAAATGCATATCCAGATCATTGGATATTCTTTTTGATATTTCTTTAATATTTTCCATATCAATAAAGGGATTGATGTCATCCCGGAATACATTATTATTCCAAATCTAAAGCATAATAAAGTATACTGCCAGTCGTTTTCGAAAATTCCATAATCTGATTATGATATTATTTTTAACAACTCATCTGCTATTGTGCGGTCCTGGCTTAACCTCAGGATTTTATTCTGGCCTCCGAACTTGTTTTTCAACTTATACCACTGACGAAATGTATGCTCTGGCATGACTCTAACTTCAAGCGGGCCAAGTGCCTTGATGTGTTTTCTTTTTGCATCATAATCTGAATTGATTCTTCTCAAATTTGAATCAAGTACTTGTTCAAATTCAGCCAGGTTTATTGGAGCTTTGATAAATTCGATAAACCATTCATGTTTTCCTCCTTCTTCAATTGTCATTGGTTTTGGAGCAATGGTGAATTCCCTGATCCTGAAATCGATTTCTTTGGAGGTCAATTCAAGAGCATTCATCACGTTTGCCTTGCTTAGTTCTTCTCCAAAAGTATTGATCTGTTCATGAGTCCGACCTACAACTTTAATTTTAAATGGACTTAATGAGACGAATCTGATGATGTCACCAAGCAGGTATCTGTACAGGCCAGATGTATTGGATATAACCATAGCGTAATTTTTACCTGCATCAACTTGCGACAATGAAAGAACATCAGGAGAGGAAGTGGATAAATCACTTTCAGGAATAAATTCATAATAGATTTCATGATCGCATAACAGGAGCATGCCATCCTGGTCTTTTTCATTCTGTATGGAAAAATAGCCCTCAGAGGCATTGAAAACTTCACGATAGATCACGTTTTCATCTGGAATAAGTTCACTGAATATGT
>JAHHJO010000148.1:0-6801 GCA_018680275.1 Bacteroidia bacterium | reverse complement strand
CTTCTTTAATATCTTTTATAAAGCCATTTTGACCAGCATGTTGTTTGGCCAAACCACGATATCTGAGTTTTTCCGCATTCTTGATTTTATCATAGCCTTCTTCGATATCCAGTGATTGTTCAAATGCCTCTATGGCTTCACTGTATTTTTCAAGGTTTATAAGTATACGGCCATAATCAAAGAATGCTTCTCTTTTGTGCATTAACAGGCTGCTTTCAGGGTTAAATTTTCTTTTTGTAAACAGCTTTAATTCGAACTCTGCCTGGGCATATTCTTCTTTTTTAAGGTGAATTTTGCCTTTTAGCTTTCTTGCTTTCCAGTGTATTTCCTGGAGTGCAACTGATTTTTTAATAGTCAATTGCAGGTCTTCGAGGGCTTCTTCATATTTTTCCTGGTGGATATAAACATTTGCTCTCCCGTAATAAGCATATGGATTGTTGGGGTCTAGCCCGAGGCTTTTTTTGTAGTCCCTGAAAGCGTCATGATATTTCTTCAGGATGAAGTTTACGCGTGCTCGTCGCTCGTATGCTTGTGCATGACGGTTGTATTTTTCAATGGCTTTGTTTAGTGCCGAGATCGCTTCATCTTCTTTGCCTTTTTCGTCGATAAGATTTTTCCCCTTGATGTATTGTTGAACTGCAACTTTGTCGCTGGATGGTTCGAGATACCTGAAATCAAGAATTTTCCCTTCATGAAGCAACCACATGTTTAGTTCTCCGGAGATACCAAACTGAACAATATATTCTAATAAGGCTGCAGTATTTTTATAAGATTTGTCGTATACCTGTTTCACAAATCTTGGAATTGTAAGGCTTAGACTGTCTCTTAAAAATATTTCTTCGTGTTCGAATAAAATATCTGATTTGTAATAAGCTTCGGCCCGACTAATAAACATTTTTAATGCTTTGTCATAGCTTTTCTCATTGCCAAATTCGATATTACCCTGAATAATTGTCTTGTTAAGCATTGGTTAGTTTTACTCCAACACTTTTAATAGAAAAAATTATTCCAATCTTTCCAGAAATAATGAAAAGAAAAAAAATATTCTAATAAAAGTGAAAATTTGGTTCAGTCTTTAAACGATAATTTATAAAGTTAGCGAAAAATACACTGAAAATCAATGAGTTTTGAAATTACATGAAGACTTTACATCCTTCGGTACAATTATTACAAATGTCAATATTTTGTCTTCCAGTCATCAATTTTCCTCTGAATTCTTCCATTGTTTTGGAGTTCCATACATTTTCGAATGAATTCTTGTTCAAATCGCCCATGATATATTGAGCGTCTTTATCAAAGCAGCAGGGGACTAATAAACCGTTCCAGGTGAATACCGATCCATGCCAAAGTTTCCAGCAATGATTTGAAAGCTTGTTCTTGATCGTATAACTCCCATCTGCCAGTTTTTTATACCTGCTGTATTTATCATTTTCCGGAATCAGGGGATTACCGTTTTTATAATCATAGATCTGTGCTGATTTCAGTTTTACTTCATCGACACCGATTTCCTCTGCTATTTGTTTGATTTCTTCTACCTGGTGTTCATTTTGCCGCACTACCAAAAACTGAAAAATAATGTATGGTCCATCTGCATTCATTTTATCCTTCCATTTTATGAGATTCCGGGTTCCGTCAAGAACGGTTTGTAAGGATCCTTGCTTTCTGTAATTGGAATAACTGGCCTGGGTGGTTCCGTCAACTGAAATAACAAGTCTACTCAGACCGGATTCAATAGTTCTGATACAATTTTTATCATCCAGGAAATGCGCATTTGTTGAACATATCGTGTAAAGCCCTTTTTGATTGGCGTAGCTGACCATTTCAAGGAAGTCCGGGTTTATATATGGCTCGCCCTGGAAATAGAAATTCAGGTAAATCAACTTGTCAGCGATCTGATCTATGGTTGTTGAAAAAAAATCTTTTTTCAAGTTTCCTGTCTGCCGTGTAAAACTTCTAAGACCACTTGGACATTCAGGACACCTCAGATTACAGGCAGTTGTTGGTTCAAAGGAAATACTGATTGGATATCCCCAATGAATTGTTTTGCCTGTTATCCGACTCAGGTAATAGGATGAAAGAACCTTAATGGCATTGACGGAACGTTTGACGGTCAGTGTGGAAAGAAAGTTCTTTATATCAGGGGACATTAGAGTCATCAGTTAAAAATGAGACTTTATAATGAGATATATCTTTCTTTTATAATCCTGAGATGATGTTCAAGATGTCCTCCAATCATATAAGGCATTGCATAAAGCGGCATACTGTAATCACTAATCTTTCCGGTCAATGTCCATTCATTTTCCCTGATACTGTTGAAGAAATGAATTGATGTATTACGCAGCGAATCAAACAAATCTGACAAATGGTTTTTGTCAAGGTGATTAAATGAAGTATTATTCATGTACTCATCCTGGTCGAAGCCTGGTAAGACCTGTTTTTCACCTCTGTGAATGGCAAGAGCACGATAAGCAAATATTTGTTCGGTATCGTTGATGTGCATAATGACCTCTCTGAGTGACCATTTGTTTTCTTCATAGCAATAATCGAGTTTCTCTTCATCAAGTAGATCGATCAAATTTATAAATTCATGTTTCTGATCAACAAGAAACGGGATAATGTCATCAGGTGTTTTATCAATATAAGTCTGTTGGAAATCAGGTATTTCGGAATGGTGTGGTTTATGCAGCATATAAAAAAATAATATTGTCTGAACTTTGAATATAGTTGACTTTGTTATATTTCGCGTGAGATGTTGAATTTTTTAAGAAATATATTTTGTCGTAAAGAAGAAGTTAGTACTGAAATGAAGTATTTGATTGTTGGTTTGGGCAATATGCACCCCGATTATAACGAAACAAGGCATAATATCGGTTTCGAAGTTATTGATATGCTGGCCCAGGATTTTAATGGAAAGTTTAAAAACGAATCCCTGGGTGATTTGGCATTAATCAAACATAGAGGACGTCAGATCTATTTGCTGAAACCATCTACTTATATGAACAGGAGTGGAAAGTCAGTACGATACTGGATGCAAAAACTTAAGATCAAGGCTGAAAACCTGATGGTCGTTGTTGATGATATTAATCTTGAATACGGGAAATTAAGGATGCGATCAAAAGGTGCGGATGGAGGCCACAATGGCCTGAAGGATATTCAAAATATGCTGGCGACTTCTAAATATCCGAGATTAAGATTTGGAATTGGTAACGATTTCTCCAAAGGAAGACAGGTTGATTATGTGCTCGGGAAATGGAGCAGCGAGGAATTGGATAAACTGGGTAGCTATATTCAGAAAGCCAATGAGGCTATTCTTTCATTTGTTTCTATAGGTATTTCACATACGATGAACAAGTACAATAATTAATAGGCCACTTCGTAATCTTTATTCAGAATCCATTTACTCCATTTCTTGTTGAAACCATGTACATCATTGGTTTTCCCGGCATCGTTCTCAAGCGTGAGTCCCTGGTTCACCCATTCAAAAATGCTACCGTATAAATTAAAAACATTGGTATAGCCTTTTTCCAAAAGGGACAATGCGACCTTTTCGCTTCTATAACCGATTGAGCAGTAAACAACAATGGCCTTATTTTTCGGGACTGATTTTAAAGCGATAAAATTGGGTGAATTAAAACCGATGAGCCTTGCTCCCGGGATACGGCTCACTTCATATTCTCCTGCTTCACGCGCATCAAGAAGAATATAATCTCCAAATCTTTCATTCAGCTTTGCGACAGAAATCGTCGGCACCGTATAATCAAGGTAGTCATGGACTAGCATGTTAAAATCACTATCAACACACATTTTTTCAGGTGCCTGAACCTTTTGGCACCCGGAATCAAGTATACCTGCAAACAGGAAGAGAAGTAGAAGAAAGTTTTTCATATTAATTGTTGTGGTCCGGGACCTACCTGGTCCCTTATTATCAATCCATTATCACAATAATTTAATAAATCTTTTTCAAATATTTCAAGTTCATTTTTAATCCTATCCGGGTATAGCAGGTGGATATTGGGACCCGCATCCAATGTGAAGTATACGGGAAGTCCTGTATTGTGTCTGAAAGCCTGTATCTGCCTGATTATTTCCAGCGTATTTTTTTCCATAAGTATGTATGGAGGATCTGAAGCCATCATCAAGGCGTGGAGGGTAAGGGCTTCTTTTTCAAGAATGTCTCCAAATTTTTCAAGGTTTCCATCTTGCATGGCACTGATTATCCCGGACATATGTTCCCTGGCCTGCTGGAACCTCACCGCTGCATATGGATTATTATCCATCAGGGCATGACCAGCTCTTGAAGAAACCTCTTTTTCCTTTGAAGAAACAATAAGAATATCGTCATGAAAGTTCGAGAAAACAGGATCGATATCATTGTTATATGAAATGGCAAAGTCATTTGAACTGCCTTTGATATCACTTGACTCTCCCCAAACCGCAATTGGTCCAAAAACAGATCGACAGGCAGAACCACTGCCCAGGCGGGCAATGACTGAAGCTTTCCTGTAATCTATACCGGGATTCTTTAATACCTGGCTTTCAATAGATAAAAGACACATGGCAAGTGCAGACATGGATGATGCCGAGGAGGCAATCCCTGAAGAATGTGGGAAAGAATTTTCACTTTCTATATCAAGATCCAGATGTTGTATCATTGGAAACACATCATGTATACCGGCAAGGAATTTTACAATTTTATCCCGGAATGCCGGTTTTTCCTGGCCTTCGAATTTAAACCGGATATTCCCTTCGTTTCGTGACGCTTTATATTGATATTTAATCGTTGTGATTGTATGTGCATTGGATAATGTCAAACTGATTGAAGGATTGGAAGGTAATTGTCTTCCGTATTTTCCCCAGTATTTGACCAATGCAATATTGGAAGGGCTTTTCCAACTGACTATGCCACTAATGTCTTCTTTTAAACTCAATTTTCTTGTTTCTTTTTTTCTTCCTGTTCGATCCTGTAAGATATATCGAAATCTTTCAGGACAGCATCAAGAATTTCATATTTTCCTTCCTGGTAACCTTCTTTCAGATCGTAACTGTATAGCTTGCTAGCGTTGTGCCAGTAAAAAGCAGTGAATCTTCCACGCAACCCCGAGATAAGCTCATACATGCTTTTATCCAGTTCTCTTTCGATCATTTTGATCAGAATTTTACCCTGTAGTTTTGTTAATTTTTTTAATGGGGTTTCGAATTCTGTCTTCAGGTCTTCCTGCAGTTTTTTAATATGTTTTTTTCGTTTTCGTTTTCTCATATTCGCAGTAACATATTCTGTTTCCCTGAAGATTTTTATGGCTTCCTTTGCATAAGGATAAACAATTGCAGCATAACGACGGAATTTCATATACTTCCTGTAGTCTGCTTCAGATTTAAAAGATCTGAGTGAAGTAATGCTTATATCGTCCAGTTTTTCCATGATCAGGGTATCACCGGATTCAGTGATCATGGCAGTCATAACCCTCCCATTGATGGTCGTTTCATACATGTCGAGCTCATCCGGATAAATAATGGAATCCATTTCCAGGTTGCCGGCCGTTTGTGGGATTTTTTGGGCCGACAATGATCCTGCAAATAATATTATTAGAATGATATACTTCATAAATTCCGATCTTGTTTATAGTTCAAAAACGGATAGATTTTATTAATGTTACACACCAAATTGTTGTAAAAGTCTTAAATATTTTAAATTGAATTACCTCGTCAAAACGATATTTCATCTTTTATCTGTTTTTTTTCATCCATTATTGGTCATTATGTATACACTATTCCTGTATGTTTTGATCAATCCATACCTGTTTCCTTATCATGGGGAAAGAGACTTTGGCACAATAGTACTTATTGTTTTTTTTACTTCAGTTCTGATTCCCGGTATTTCGATCCTTTTAATGTATGGTACCGGGTTTATCAGTTCACTACACATGAAAGAGCGTACTGAAAGGATAGGACCCTTAATTGTAACTGCTATTGCATATCTGTGGTTGTATTTAAACATCAGAACACATAATGCAATCCCGATCTCTTTTGCTTTGTTTGTCCTTGGTGCCCTGATATCGATCTTCTTTGCTTTTTTCATCAATAATTTCAGCAAAATAAGTCTGCACGGTGTAGGTATGGGTGGATTTTTATCAGGAGTCATTTATTTGTTGTTTAAGCATGGTGAAAGCTATGTCAGTATCAAGGGCGTCATGATGAATAATATATTATTCCTTTCTCTTTTGATCATACTTACCGGAGCTGTATTATCTTCAAGGCTTTATTTGAAGGCCCATACAAACCAGGATGTTATTGGAGGCCTGATCGTAGGTATGGCGGGCCAAATTATCGCATTAAGATTTTTTTGAAATGGAAGAATTAAAAAGAATAATCAGTGAAGCATACGATAACAGGGAAATGCTTCATAAAGCGCACGTTCAGGATGCTGTCAGAGCTGCTATAGATCTATTGGACAAGGGGAAAGTGAGGGTGGCCGAACCTGTGGATGACAACTGGAAAGTTAATCTATGGGTTAAAAAAGCAGTTTCATTGTATTTCCCGATCCAGAAAATGGAAACGATTGAAGTGGGACCATTTGAATTTCATGATAAGATTCCTTTAAAGAAAAATCATGCTGAATCAGGTGTCAGGGTCGTACCACACGCGATTGCCAGGTATGGTTCTTTCCAGGAGAAAGGTGTGATTATGATGCCATCATATGTCAACCTTGCTACGTATATCGGTTCAGGAACTATGGTGGATACATGGGCTACGGTAGGCTCAGGTGCACAGATAGGAAGGAATGTTCATTTATCCGGGGGCGTT
>JAHHJO010000502.1:0-2175 GCA_018680275.1 Bacteroidia bacterium | reverse complement strand
TTTGAATATAGGCCCTGTAATAATAGGCCCTGGACAGGGAAGGATCATACTTGATAGCCGCTGAAAAATATTTAAGGGCTTCTTTTTTCTGATCAGATTGCATCAGGCAATAGGCTTTATAATAATTGGCCTTTGCATTTTCCGGTTCAAGTTTAAGACACTTTGAAAAGTCCTTGATTGCTGCGATATAGTCACCGAGTCCCATTTTGGAATTGGCCCTGTTATAATACGCTTTTGGATAGAGTGGATCCATCAATAATGCTTCGTTGTAATATTTGATGGCCTCCTTGTGATCTTTCAGTAAAGCTGCTTCGATTCCCTTGTTGTATGTTTTGATGACTTCAGGGCTCTGAGCAGATAAAAAATATGGACACAATATTAAAATTGATAGTATAAGTTTCATAAATCGCCTGTATTAAGTGAATGTAGTGTCAAACTTTAAGCCATATTTTTCTGTTTACAACGTTGTGCTACTTTGCTTTTAGTATTTTTAAAGCTTTATAAATTCATAAAATTTGGGAAATAATACAGGGCCACAACTTAAGGAAGAAGCTGATAACCAGGCTTCTTCACGTAAGGAAGACCATATAGATCTTGCCTTTAAATCTGCTGTAGCTGTTACCCAGGCTGATGCCAGGTTTTATTATGAACCCATGTTGAAAGGCCATCCGGATGATACCCTGGATATTTCTCTGGGATTTCTGAACAAAAGAATGCAATATCCCATATGGGTATCCAGCATGACTGGCGGGACAGAAAAAGCAAAAAGGATCAACCATAACCTGGGAAGAATTTGTGGTGAATTTGGCCTGGGTATGGGCCTGGGATCTTGCCGCCAATTACTTTATGAAGATAAACGGATAGAGGAATTTGATATTCGCGACCAGATGAAAGACCAACCTCTTTTTGTCAATCTCGGAATTGCACAAATTGAGGAGTTAACCGAGGGAAAAGCACTTGACAGGATAGATGAACTTATCAGTAAACTCAGGGCAGACGGACTGATTATCCATATAAATCCATTACAGGAATGGCTGCAGCCGGAAGGAGACAGAATTAAAACATCTCCATTTAATCTTATAAGCAAGCTCCTGGAAGTCGTTGATTATCCTGTCATCGTCAAAGAAGTAGGGCAGGGTTTTGGCCCTGAAAGCCTCAGAAAATTAATGCAACTTCCACTGGCAGCAGTTGACCTGGCAGGATTTGGCGGCACCAATTTCTCCAAACTGGAATTGTTGCGGTCCGATGAAATTAAACTCAATGCATATAAGGATGTTTTCAACCTGGGACACAGTTGTGAACAGATGCTTGAATGGATAGAACAAATAAAGCGTAAAAACCCGTCAGGCATTAAATGCGAGAAAATCATTTTTTCGGGAGGCATTCGGAATTTCCTTGATGGTTATTATTTCATTAAGAAGTGCTCGCATCCTTCATTTTATGCTCAGGCTTCTTCTTTTTTGAAATATGCCCTGGACTATGAGGCTCTTCGTCGTCATGTGATCTTGCAAATAGAAGGTTTAAAAATGGCACATGCATTTCTTGACGTTAAAACCTATGAAGGCTGATGCTTGATAAAAAAACCATAAGCGGCTTTTCAAAACTTAATAAGCGAGGAAAGATCAAATGGATCGTTGAGAATTTCTTCAAGGATCCTGAATCTGTGATGTGGGAATTGATGAGTTATTGGCATTCAAACGAGGAACAGCAAAAAATCCTTGACAACTTCAGTGAGAATACGATCAGTAATTTCCCGATGCCATACGGTGTTGCACCCAATTTTGTAATAGATGACAAGCCATATTGTATTCCAATGGTGATCGAAGAAAGTTCAGTCGTCGCTGCTGCTTCCAGTGCTGCTAAATTCTGGATGTCTAGAGGAGGATTCAAAACCGAAATATTGGGTACGAGAAAACTTGGCCAGGTTCATTTTCAGTGGTTTGGGAACACAGATAAATTGAGATATCATTTCGATGAACTCAGGCAGAAATTGATTGAAGATTGTGCACCGATAACCAGGAGTATGAATGAAAGGGGAGGAGGTATCAGAGAAATTAAACTGGTGGATCTAACTGATAAGTCATCCGGGTTATATCAAATAAAGGCTTCATTTGAGACATGTGATTCAATGGGAGCGAACTTCATAAATACATGCCTGGAACAGTTTGCAGAGTC
>JAHHJO010000516.1:0-2198 GCA_018680275.1 Bacteroidia bacterium | reverse complement strand
CCAAAAATTAAAATAAGTGATAAGGGACTTTTTGATGCGGTGAATTTTGAATTTATATATGAATCTTGACAATAATCCAAGCACAATTAAAAATGAAGAATAAGACAACTCACAGGATTCATCTCTTCAAGGAAGAAAGACAGATTGATTGTCCGATAGATTCAACAATATTAGAGGCCACATTGGCGAATCACATTAATCATACACATGCTTGTGGAGGGGAAGGTAAATGTTCTACTTGCAGGGTCAGCATTATAGACGGCCTGGAAAACTGTAATCCACGTAACGATACAGAACAACTTATCGCAAATAAATTAAATTTCCCCGATGAAATTCGACTCGCTTGCCAGACAAAGGTAAATGGTAATATATCTATTCGAAGAATGGTATCAGATAAACTGGACATGGATGTAATTCTGGAACAGTTTTCAAAAGACAATGAAATCGCGCTTGGCAGCCAACAGAAGTTAACGATTGTCTTTACCGATATTATTAACTACACCACATTTGCAGAAAAATTTCCGCCTTATGATATCGTTCATGTATTGAATCGATATTACCTGATCATGAATTCCATCATTCAAAATCATAATGGAATTATCAGTGATGTCGCCGGGGATGGAATTTTATCTGTTTTTGGTATTGAAAAAGAAAGTGATAATTCAGTATTGGATGCAATTCATGCGATTATGGAAATGAAGGAGAAATTGAAAATATTCAATAATTATCTTGATGAAAACTTTAATACTCAATTCGGAATCAGGGCCGGGGTTCATCATGGTAATGTAATTGTTGGTCCTTTCGATACCGGGGCAATGAAGAAGTTAGCTGTGATTGGCGATAATGTTAATTATGCCAGCCGGATAGAATTTGCAAATAAAGAATTGGGTACAACGATTTTACTTTCAGAAGAAGCTTACAATGAAGTAAGAAATCTTTATCCTGATCATAATGTTTTTAAAACCACTTTAAAAGGAAAGACAGGACATTATAATCTCTTTGAGATTATTTGATAATGTATTTATCAAGGGTATCCTATTACTTGTCTTTTGAACACACAGAAAACCAAAAGAATTTCAGAACCTGATTCTTTTGCTTGTACCATCAAGTTCTCCATCGAACATCTGATGATTGAGTATATCATTCGGATAAACGACAAAACCATGGTTGGCATCAATATCCAATCCAAGGACATCCATGTATGCCTGCCATATTAGTAATGAACAATAAGTTTTGTTAAGTACCCGAAGAGAATCCCTCTCATATATTTTACCTGTACGCCAGCTGTGCGTGCCATTTTCCTGCCTCAGAATATATTCAATAAGATCACTCATTTGCTTTTCAGAAAGATCAGGACGCAATCGAAACCGTGAACCTTCCTCTGAAAATGCCTGGCTTCTTTTTAGTGGATTGCTTGAAAGGTTTTGTGCATAGACAATCCTGTTTTGGTATTCAGGAGGTAATCGGCGGGCAACGGATTCGAAAATGGGGGTTGTTTGCAATAATTGCTTGATATCCTTGTTTTCATGATTTTCAAGTACGATGGCCGCATGCCCAAAAGAGACACCACCTTGTGACATACTACTTCCATTCATCCAGTTTAAATTGGTCTGGATAAGTATATCACCTTTCCTGAAGCTGGTAATTTCAGATATCGATAAGGTATCGTGAAAAATGAACTGATCCTCCTCCGAATGACTTGGAAAACAGCCTGATCCTATGCATAAAAATCCAATGTACAAGATCAGGCTGGTAAATCCTTTAACTTCTTTGTTTATAGCTCCAAGGAACATGGTACGAATCAATCAATGTCCAATCTGATTGGATCTTCGTCTGTATAATTGATTGTACAAGCGACCACACCTTTCTGAGGACTGATTTCCCATTCGATATTCTCAATGCTAATTGCAAATGGAATGTTCGGGTAAGTTTGCTCAACCTTGAATAGATTACCTTTTTCAACCAGTTCTCTTCTGACAACCGTTCCGGATGGTAAAGTATATTCCCACTGTGTTCCAATACTCGCTTCATATTCAACCAGTGTGGCTGGCTTTGACTTATCCCCTTCGAACAAGACATAATCATAGATTCCCTGGTCCGTGGCCTTGAATTCAAGGATGGATGTATCACCCTCTATTTCATCAACAAAGATGGCTTCAGAATCGCCATTGGCACTCGATACAATTTCAATGCTGATA
>JAHHJO010000345.1:0-2205 GCA_018680275.1 Bacteroidia bacterium | reverse complement strand
TACTCTTATACCGGATGGAATGCTGCAGCATATATTATCGAGGAAATTAAGGATCCTGTCATAAATCTGCCAAAGGCTTTGATCAGGGGTACTTTTATAGTCACATTACTATATGTCCTCATGCAGTTTGTCTTTCTTAAACATGCTTCTATTGATCAAATGAAAGGACAGGTAGATGTTGGACATATCGTAGCAGCAAACCTGTTTGGAAATAAAGGGGGATTGATAATAAGTTACCTGATTGCAGTATTCCTGATTTCAAGTATTAGTGCCATGGTCTGGGTAGGTCCCAGGGTAAGTATGGTCATGGCGCAGGACTATAAATTATGGTCATTTCTAGGTAAAACCAATAAAAAACAAATTCCGGTGCGTGCTATCTGGTTCCAGGCTATTATCAGTCTCGTCCTGATTTTAACAGGCACATTTGAACAGGTATTATTGTATTGTGGATTTATACTTATGCTCTCCAGCCTTCTCTGTGTGCTGGGCACATTCAAATTGCATATGGACAGGACAGTCAAATTGAAATATACCAATCCGACATACCCCTGGTTCCCGGCATTTTTTGTCGTCATTGGGATTTTAATTCTTTCTTTTATGATCTATGAAAAACCGGTTGAGAGTTTATTGGGTTTGGTTAATATATTGATTGGGATTATTACTTACTTTGTTTCTTTAAAAATGATAGAAAATGACTAAGCATATAATTATATTTTCCCTGGTACTCCTTTGTATACTTTATTTCTCATGCAGGCATACACATGATGATAAGCATGTGCATAATCACAATCACGAGCATAAGCATGAACATGGTGTTGAACATGATCATGACCATGAACATATCCATAATAAAGGCGAAGGGCATGGACATGATGATCCCAAAAGTCACGAACATGGACATGAAGGTGCCAACAAACACATGCATAAATCTTCATTTGAAGACCTTGTTAAACGATTTGAATCCAAAGAAAGAGATGAATACCAGCAACCTGGTAAGGTACTCGATCACCTGTGTGAAATAAATGAAAAGAAAATCATGGAGATTGGTGCGGGGACCGGATATTTCAGTTTTCGACTGGTTGAAGCCGGAGCAAAGGTCATAGCAGCTGATGTAGATGAAAAGTTCCAGGCATTTATGAAGAATAAAAAAGATTCCTTGAATATCAAGGATGATAAACTTGAACTGCGAAAGGTGCCTTATGATTCATCCACACTGGATAACGGTGAGGTTGATATGGTTCTAGTTGTGAATACCTATCACCATATAGAAAAAAGACCTTATTATTTCGCAGAAGTTTTCGATGGGTTGAAGGAAGATGGCAAACTGGTTATCATTGATTTTTTCAAGAAAGATGTGCCTGTTGGTCCTCCTGTTGAAATGAAACTTTCAGAAGACGAGGTACAGGCCGAACTGAAAAGAGCAGGATTTAAACGTTTTGAAATTAATAGTGATCTTCTTGATTATCAGTATATCATTTCTGCATATAAATCATAAGCTGTTTATATGAAACTGAAAGGCCTGATCCTTGCGATAATCATTCTTTCGGCATTCATCCCGTTCAGCTCTTTTTATCCACCAGGAGCTGTAGATCCATATTTTAATGGTGTATTTCCGAATAATACACCCGGTGCCCAGGGATCCTGGGGACTTGAAAATCCAATACAGGAAACAGAAATCCCTTCACCGGTGAATATTAAAGCCTTTTCCGGTCCTGATGATATTCTTGTACTCAGTAAGAGAGGAGAAATATACAGGGTATCACTTGTCGGTCAGACATCTGAGAAAGTACTGGATATTCGTGACAGGGTATTTCGACTGAGTGATGGAGGCAGTGTCGGAATGGCCCTTCATCCTGAATTTCAAACAAGTACCGATCAGGAAAAAAAGACTGTTTTCATTTATTACAAATACAAACCTGATCCCGAACAATGGAATGATGCCGGATTTAATCGCTTATCCAGGTTTTATTGGGATGATGCTCTGAATGGGTTTGACCCTGATACAGAAGAGATCTTGATCCAGCAATATGATCGAAGCCCCTGGCATGATGGTGGTGGTATGTTTTTTGGTCCGGATGGATTTTTATACCTGGGGGTTGGCGACGAAGGATATGATGAATTTCAAACTGCTTCAACTCAACGTTTGGACGGTGGATTTTTTAGTGGCATCCTGAGAATAGATGTTAATAACGATCCTTCCAGGAG
>JAHHJO010000190.1:0-2667 GCA_018680275.1 Bacteroidia bacterium | reverse complement strand
AAAATTCAGGCCATGATACCGGTATCAGTTCAGTGGCAGCATTTAATTTCATAGTACATGAACCAAGTGGAATCATCGAATGGACAAGCGAAAGGTCTTTATTCTCCAAAGACTTGATATATCGCATCATCTTTGTCTCGGTATGGTGGCTGTTGAATACCGGGTGATCCATATAGTCCACTTCCCGCTGGATAATTTGAGGTATTCCATATTCAACCCCATTGGATGCATGTTGCACCTTGTTATTTTCGAATACTGATTTCAGGTCTTCAAGATCAGCATGCGTCACAGTTTCGTCAAAACTGATAGACACTGTATTCCCATTATAAAAGAAATTGAACCCGTTCTTCAATGCCCTGGTCCTGATTTCTTCTATGTCATCCTTTTCCGCTTCTATCGTCAGTGTATCAAAGTAAGTATCGTTAAGAATCTTGTACCCACGAGACTTCAGGAATTGCTGAAATTTATTTGTTTTATCATGGATCCGCTCGGCAATCGCCCTGATTCCATCCGGGCCATGATAGCATGCGTACATCGATGCCATGATAGCAAGTAAAGCCTGTGCAGTACAGATATTTGAAGTGGCTTTTTCTCTTTTAATATGCTGTTCACGTGTTTGCAAAGCCATTCTTAAAGCTGGATTACCCAACCTATCCTGTGAAACACCTATGATTCTTCCAGGGATTTGTCTTTTGTATTTTTCAGTTGTTGCGAAATACGCTGCATGTGGGCCACCGAACCCCATTGGAACACCAAATCTTTGTGTATTGCCGACAACCACATCAGCGCCCCAACTGCCCGGTGATTGTATGACTGCCAGGCTCAGGATATCAGCAGCAGCGACCAACAATTGGTTCTTTTCATGCAAGCTATCTGCAAAGGACTTATATGAATTTACCGAACCCAGTGAGTCAGGGTACTGGACAAGTGCTCCGAAATAGCTTTCATCTAAATCAGCTTCATTCCAGTTTCCTTCGATGACTTCAATATTTAGTGGCATTGCCCTGCCAATGACAACATCTTTGGTTTGTTGGAATATATTCTTGTCAATGAAAAATTTAGTACCAGCTCCCTTTTTCTTCTTATTGTAGATCCCTGAAGCCATAATCATTGCTTCAGCTGCTGCAGTCCCTTCATCCAAAAGAGATGCGTTGGCTAAAGGCATTCCGGTGAGATCCATAATGGCCGTCTGGAAATTTAAAAGTGCTTCCAGCCTTCCTTGTGAAATCTCAGCCTGGTAAGGTGTATACTGGGTATACCATGCCGGGTTCTCAAAGATATTTCTGAGTATGACAGAAGGTGTGAGTGTGCCGTAATATCCCTGACCTATATATGACCTGTGTATCTTATTCTTCTGAGCAATTTTCTTCAAATGCCTTAAATATTCATATTCCGATTGTGCTTCAGGAATATCTAATTCTTTTTCAGAACGTATAGATGCAGGAACTGTCAGGTCAATCAATTCATCGAGTGAATTAACGCCTACATGTTGCAACATGGCATTCAGTTCTCTGGAATCAGGACCGATATGTCGTCCCTTAAATTCATTGGTTGGCATAGCTCAATCAATTAAGATTAAATAATATTGCAAAAACCGGCAAGCAGCCGGTTGATATTGTCTAAACAATACTTTCTATAAACCAAAAACTTTTCTCAGTTTGTCGACGTAATCCAGTTTCTCCCATGTAAAGGTCTCTACTTCCATGGTTTTGGTGTTTCCAGATCCGTCTTTAAAACTGACTTTCTTTTTCGCCGGCGTTCTTCCCATATGACCATAAGCTGCAGTCTCGGAATAGATCGGTGCTCTTAATTTTAGTCTTTTTTCTATGGCGTAAGGGCGCATATCAAAAACATCATAAATGATTTCTGAAATTTCTGCATCAGATTTATTTACCCGCGCAGTGCCATAGGTGTTTATATAGATGTTGGTCGGTTTGGCTACGCCAATGGCATAGGACACCTGAACCAATACTTCATCACATATTTTTGCTGCAACCATGTTCTTAGCGATATGCCTGGTTGCATAAGCTGCAGATCTGTCAACTTTGGAAGGGTCCTTTCCTGAAAATGCTCCTCCACCATGTGCACCTTTGCCTCCGTATGTGTCAACGATGATTTTTCTTCCTGTCAAGCCGGTGTCTCCATGTGGTCCTCCAATTACGAATTTCCCGGTAGGGTTTATATGGTATTTGATTTTATTTGTAAACAATCTTTTTATGGCAGCAGATCTTGTTTTTCTCTTCACTGCAGGAATCACAATATTGATTACATCCTTCTTGATCTGGGCAAGCATTTTACGCTCGCTTTTATCAAACGGATCATGCTGTGTACTGACAACAATTGAATCGATAGCAACAGGTTTATGATTGTCATCATATTTGATGGTTACCTGTGACTTGGAATCCGGACGCAGATAAGTCATCTTTTTACCAGCCTTTCTTATGGCAGCAAGTTCCTGAAGGATTTCATGGGACAGTGCCAAAGCAAGCGGCATATATGTCTTGGTTTCGTTAGTGGCATATCCAAACATCATACCCTGGTCTCCAGCTCCCTGGTCTTCCTTTTTTGCCCTGTCAACACCCTGGTTTATATCAGGAGATTGTTCATGAATAGCACTCAGGATACCACATGAATTTGCTTCAAACATGTATTCCGATTTGGTATAGC
>JAHHJO010000337.1:0-4301 GCA_018680275.1 Bacteroidia bacterium | reverse complement strand
ACATTTAAAACTGTACCTGGAACAGGGGACATTAGTGAACGACAGAGCAACAAAACGATTAAAACTGAAATTTTCCAATCAAATAACTGGAAAAATGTTTCCAGTGAAGCTGTGAAAATTAACCCGCTAACATTTGAGTTTGAGAAAAGTAATGGGTTTATCGTACAGAATCGTTCAGAAACAGGTGAAGTTACATGGATGAAAGGGTTTGTCTACCAGGACAAATCACAAAATCTCGATTTCAATGCACAATCATGGCTTGATGCTGCTGCAAAAGTCATGAATATTAATCAAAAATCAGATCGTTTCGAGATTAATGCTATTCATAATGATGACAAGTCACAATCACATATCCGTATGGATCAATTACACCATGGCATTAAGGTGTACGGATCAGAAATAATTTTGCATGCACAGAATGGAAAAATTTTCAGTCAGAATGGGAATTATGTTTCCAGTGCATACTTGCCTGGGAATACAAAGGTTGCTATATCAGATTTTGTAGCAGAAGAAGTTGTAAAGAAAAACCTTGACAACTATCATGAAGACTGGAACAAATTAAAAAAACTGGGTTTTGAAATTGGTATCGATAGGTGGAACACTGAACTTGTTTATTATAAACATCAAGATGAATTCCTTTTAGTTTATCATATTTCGGTTTATCCAAACCTTGGTGAACATTTCGAATATTTTATTGATGCTTCCAATGGTCAGATTATTCACCACTTTTCAACAATCTGCCGTGCTCATAACCATGATTTTAGTAATGATCATAAAAAAGAAATGATTCCACCACCGGACGGTCCAAAAGTTGCGAATGCCACAGATTTGTTTGGAATCAACCGCACAATAGATACATACGAGGTAGACAATATCTATTTTATGATCGATGGCTCAAGAGAAATGTTTTCCTCATCTCAATCTATTATGCCAAATGATCCTGTTGGCGCCATATGGACAGTGGACCTGAACAATACATCACCTATTAACAGTAATGCAGAATATACGCATGTTGCATCGGAAGATAACCAATGGGCAGCATCCCCTGAAGGAGTGTCGGCGCATTATAACGGAGGAAAAGCTTATGAATATTTCAAGCAGACTTTTGGAAGGGAATCGATTAGTGGAACAGGTCAGAATATCATTTCATTCGTAAATGTTGCAGATGAAGACGGATCTTCCCTTGGTAATGCATTCTGGAACGGATTGGGCATATATTATGGGAACGGAAGTAATGAATTTTTTCCATTAGGTCGGGGATTGGATGTTGCCGGTCATGAAATGTCTCATGGTGTGGTACAGACTACAGCCAATCTTGAGTACTATGGTGAGCCAGGAGCCATGAACGAATCATTTGCTGATATTTTTGGTGCCATGATTGACAGGGATGACTGGTTAATAGGAGAAGATGTTGTACGTCCTGGTGTTTTTGCCTCCGGCGCTTTAAGAAGTATGTCAGATCCCCATAACGGAGCACAAACGGGTGATTTCGGAAGAGGGTGGCAACCAAAGCATACAAATGAAAAATTTAACGGACCGGAAGACAATAACGGTGTCCACATTAACAGTGGAATTCCCAACCACGCTTTTTATCTTTTTGCAAATACAATTGGTAAGGATAGGGCGGAGCAAATCTTTTACAGAGCTTTAACAAGCTATCTGACCAGGTCTTCGGGATTCAAGGAATTGAGATTTGCCGTTGTTCAATCTGCCAATGATCTTTACGGACAGGCGGAAGTGGATGCTGCCAGGGCAGCATTTGACCAGGTTGGAATTACGGATGAAAGCCAGGGTGATTTTGAAGAAGAAGTTGATATCAACCCGGGTGCTGACCTCTTAATGGTTTCAGATCAGGACAGGAATAATATTCTAATATTCGACCTTGCTACCCAGGATGCTGTGTTTAGCCCGTTGACAGATATTCCTCAATTGTCCAAACCAAGTATTACAGATGATGGATCAAGAGTCGTTTTTGTTGGAACTGACAATCATATTTACCTGATCGATATAGACTGGAATAGCTCTCCTCCCAGCAGTTCCATTTCACAGGTTTCATATGAACCAGACTGGAGAAACGCAGTCATTTCAAAAGATGGATCAAAAGTGGCATTACTGGATGTTTCATTCAATAATGAGATTATCATTATTGACATCCCTTCCAATACAGAGAATACCTTTGAGCTTACAAATCCGTCTTTCACCGAAGGCGTAGAAACCGGTGATGTCTTGTTTGCAGATGCTTTGGAGTTTGATATAACTGGTAATATACTGATGTATGATGCCATCAATGAAATTCAGAGTGCAGATTCAGGTACTCTTGAATACTGGGATATTGCTTTTCTGGAAGTGTGGAACTCTGCTGCCGATACCTGGGCACTCGGACGAATAGATAAATTATTTTCGGCCTTGCCCGAAGGTATAAGCATTGGTAATCCGACTTTTGCCAAGAATTCACCTTACATCATTGCAATGGACTTCCTGGATGGTCAGGATTTCAGTATTCTGGGTGTTAATATAGAAAACGGGGACATTGCGGAGATCTTTCCCAATTCCGGTGTTGGTTATCCCAATTACTCCAGAGATGACAGGTTCATGATTTATGATCTTGAAATTATCGGCTATGTAGATCTTGGAATTCTTGAGCTCAATGATGATAAAATTTCACGAGTCAATAACTCGGACAATATCCTTGGACAAAGTTTAAGATGGGGTGTATGGTTCAGTAATGGATCCAGGAATCTTAATACAAATGTTGAAGATATTTTAATTGATCCTTCAGTATTATCTATAGCACCCAACCCGGCCAGTGATATTGTCAGGGTGACTTTGGATTCTGAAGAATTAAAGGGGAAAGTAAAACTGGAAATTACAGATATCATGGGTCGTAAAATCCTGGAGAAGAATATCGATAGCCAGGATCTAATTAATTATGAAGTTGATCTGGCTGAATTACAGGATGGAAGCTATGTCCTGACTCTTAGATCAGAAGAAAAACTAGTCTCCAGGAAGCTTATCGTGGAGTAATGAAAAATCAATTTTTTTCAAAAGGTCTTGCGTGTTCATCGTAAGACCTTTTTTTATTAGTTTCGGTGATGATGAGGCAGGGATCAAAAGTTTTAATTATCCGTTTTAATTCAATTGGTGATATCGTACTCACTTCGCCTGTTGCGAAAATCCTGGATTTAGCGGGTTATGAAGTACATTATCTGTCAAAAAGCTTCTATACCCAGCTCCTCACTCCAAATCCTCATATCAGCAAAACATGGAGTTTTGAAGGCGAATTCTCCAAGTTGAATAAAGAATTAAAGAAAGAAGGTTTTGATTATATCGTTGATCTTCATAATAATTACAGATCTGCCAGGATCAAATCAGCTATAGGTGTAAAGTCATTTACATTGTCAAAACCAAGACTCAAATTATGGCTATTGACGCAGTTCGGCGTTAATTTGATTAAAACAAGACACATTGTACATCGGTTTATAGATGTTATTTCTCCTCTTACCCCAATTAAAAAAGAAATAAAACCAGAATTTTATTTTTCAAATCAAATCAATGAAAAGTCATCTGGTCTTTCATTGCCTGAAAAATATATCGTAATCTGTATCAGTGCAGCCTACAAAACCAAAACTATCCCGGATGATAAGATTGAAGGTATTATTAATGATCTTGAGCACAATATTGTATTGCTTGGCGGCAAGGAAGATATCGCACGATCTGCACAATTAATCAAAAGAGTAAACCGAAAGCCGATAAATTTTGTTGGAAACACAGACGTAGAGTTATCGGCCTATATTATTAAAATGGCGCAGGCGGTTGTAACAGGAGATACAGGTATGATGCATATTAGTGTCGCCTTGAATAAGCCAACTGTAGCGGTCTTTGGAAGTACACACGCCATACTGGGATATACACCATTTGGTATGAATGAAAATAAACGCTTCCAGGTCGTTGAGAATCCTGAACTTAAATGCAGGCCGTGTACGAAACAAGGTAAATCAAAATGTCCAAAGGGACATTTTAAATGTATGATAGAAATAAAAACTGATACAATCATCGAAAAAATTCAGGCATTGATCTAAAAATAGAATTATTGATGTATCCAGTTTGTTTATAAATTAAAACAATTAAAAAATGTCAGCACGCAATTCAAGCAGAGTCGATTTCCCAGGTAATTTTGTGAAATACGGTATTTATGGATTTTTACTATTAATGTTAATGGCTGTATTATCCAGCACTACTTTTATAACAATATCACCGGGACAAAAAGGTGTATTATTTAAAAGATTTGCAGGAGGTATAGA
>JAHHJO010000077.1:0-3081 GCA_018680275.1 Bacteroidia bacterium | reverse complement strand
TTTGGGCACAGACCGACTGGTTCCTGTTGAATCAATCACGGTATCATATCCGTCCTGAATTTCTTTTGAAAAATTTTCAGTAGTCATATAATCACGATCCCTTCTATCGATATTATTGAAATTTATATCTATTCTGCAATCTGCATAAGAGAGATTATTTTCATAATGTACCATCAGGAAATCATGACTTTCATGGATAATATTCCTGAATCTGTTATCTATCAACCAATTATAATTCATATCCCATACATCCGTTTCAAATAAAAGGTGTATCAACCCCTGTTCAAATGAAACCTGAAGAAGCGAATCTATGCGTTCGTCCTTATAATTGTATTCATCGGCTTTCAGAAAATAATGATGTGCTTCCTGTGCAGCAAACTTATCAAAGGAAACATTATAGTTTTCAGCATTATCAAGGCCCAATTGCCAATAGTTCTCAGCAATATCACTCTTTAAACCACTATTAAAAACCTCGAGGCTATCCATACGGTTTGCCCACTTTTTAAGGACATATCTCCTACCGTTTTCAAACAATTCGAGTAAATCATTATTCTTCCGATAGGCAGATTCCCAGTCTTCAATCATTCCACTTTTCAACAATAACCTGCCATCTGTTTGATTCTCAAAAACCAACTCTTTAAACGCCTTATTTAGAAGGTTTTTATTTTTCCTGGAATCCTGCTGTTTTTCCAATTCTTTTAATGCGCCTTTATAGGCTTTTTCATAATTACCCTTTTTAAATTGCTTTTGAGGGCTGGCACAGGATAAAAGAAAGAGTAAGACCAAAACTATAAATGGATATTTCATGAATATAATTTATGAAATTTTCAGAAGACGGGCAAAATCATTTAATCGGGATCAGTCATTCTCAGCTTGATAATAAATGAAGAAATCAAGGTTAAAACACCAATAAGTATTATCGAACTATTAATATTGAACAGGTCTGCTACAATACCCGTAAGGATAGCACCAATGGCATAGCCAAGGTCTCTCCATAATCTGAATATGCCAATACTTTCAGCACGATCTGTTGGGTTTGTGTTTTCTGCTATCGATGCCAGGAATGTCGGGTACACCATGGCGGTTCCCCATCCCAAAACAGATGCCAGGATAATGTATTGCAAAAAACTTTCAGCCCATACAAAAAGTAAAAGAGTAATAGCCTGAAGAAGCATCCCTATAAACAATAGTTGTTTCTTGTGAAACCTGTCGGCCATCTTCCCTGTAAATAACTGTCCAATTCCCCAGACAGCAGGATATGTAGCTGTTATGATACCTATCTGCTCGATATTAAAATTCTTAGCTGCCAGCAGCAAAGGAAAAATTCCCCATACCATTCCATCATTGAGATTATTAATTAACCCTGCCTGGGACACTGAACCCAGGTTTTTATTTGTCCAGGTCGTTTCCAGGAATATATTTTGAAGAGGTGCTATTTGGCTTTTCTCTCCTTCTTTTGTCACATGATGAACCGTATCCCTGATCAGTAAAATACTAGATAACAATCCAAGAGCCACCAATACAATACCGATATAAAAAGGATATGGTCTGAGTCCATACTCGCCGGCAATCCATCCTGTGAAGAATGCAACAATAGCTACAGCAAGATATCCGGCAAACTCATTAAGACCCATTGCAAAACCGCGATCTTTGTCTCCTACCAGGTCTATTTTCATTACGACGGTACTGCTCCACGCCAAACCCTGGTTTATACCCAACAGGAAATTTGCAAGAATGATCCAGTTCCAGTTCGGCGCATACATTAAAATAAAAGGAATTGGTAAGGCAACGATCCATCCCAGTACCAATAGCTTTTTCCTCCCCAATTTATTGGCTAATGCTCCTGTATAATAATTGGTGATAGCCTTTGTGATTCCAAAAATGATGATAAATGAAAGAATGGAGGTCTTGGCTGCAAGACCAAATTCATCTTCAGCGATCTCCGGCAGAATCGTCCTTTCCAGTCCAACCATTCCACCCACAAATGCGTTGACAATGACCAGAAGTGTGAACTGTTGCCAGTTTTCTTTCAATCCTAATCTTATTTCATTCATCTTCAATACTTATGAGGGTAAAAGATTTTAGATAACCATAGACTATAAGCTGGGTTCCAGAAGATCCCATTTATTACCATACAGGTCTTCAAATACTGCTACTGTACCGTAGACTTCCTTTCTCGGTTCCCCATGAAACACTATACCATGCTCTTTATATAAATTATAATCACGGTAAAAATCGTCTGTATAGAGAAACATAAAAACCCTTCCTCCAGTCTGATTTCCGATACATTTTGACTCTCGGTCATTACCAGCTTTTGCCAGGAGCAAGGCAGCATCATTTGACTTTTTTGGTCTTACGACTACCCATCTTTTACCATTTCCCAGGTCAGTATCTTCCAATAAATCAAAATCAAGTTTTAAGGTATAAAAATCTATTGCTTCATTATAATCTCTGACTAGTAAACAGATGCGTGCGATATTTTGCTTCATTCTTTCATCAATTTCAAAGGACATTTTCCTTACTTCAAACCTAACCTGGGTAAATATTTGACATTATGGTATGACAAGGCTGCCTTGATACATTGTTTTAATTCAGGTACTGGAATATGTTCATCTAAATCAAAAATAATTGCTCTGTTTTTTTCATATTTGAAAGTATCTCCAAAGACTTCCTTAAACGCAGGAACCAATTTACTCGTACATTTAAAATAAATGGCATACTGATTCGGAGTTCTGGGTTTCCAGTCAATTCTGATGATACTTCCTTTCTTCACAAGATAGCTCGGTTCGCCCCATTTCAAGGTCTCTTCCATGTAGGATATATTTCCAATCTCTCCAGCACACTCAAAGATCAATTCTCTTAATACCTCCAATTTCTTTTGTACTTCTTCAGAATAGGATTGAAATTTCTTATCAACCTCCGGAGTTCTGGTAATGGATATCGGATTATTTTTCTTCATAATACACCATGACAGCACCATTGGAAAACGATTCTGATTTGATCAACTTAAAATAGCTCTCCGGTGGATTCCCCGAAAATATTGGAATGCCTTCTCCAAGTATAACAGGAATAAAACATATC
>JAHHJO010000525.1:0-4597 GCA_018680275.1 Bacteroidia bacterium | reverse complement strand
GTTCGTGTGTCCTGTGTGATAACATACTGTCCTTCTCCACCTTCTGCACAAAAAGTCAGATCTATCTGGTATGAATTTCCGCCAAGCGGTGTAACTCCATCCAGGATCAAATGAGATAAATGACATGCACTTAATGAACTCGAAAATCCAAATCCGGCAATCAGGAATAAAACAAGAATGGGTGTAATTAATTTTTTCATTGGTTTAGATTTAAATCTCCCGGAATGACTCTGATGTCATGTCTCGAAGAGTGATTAATGAACTAATATTTACTTTGAATAAAAACCTGTAATAGTGCAGTACTCAGTTTGTTTTGTCTATTTGAATGCGCCTAATGTGGTTTCTATAAATCCAAGATAAAGTGATGTCATTCTATAATCGGAAGCGATTCAGGACAGCAGGCACACTGTTTATGAGCGTATGGAGATTTCAAATAAATGTAATGAACGCGATCATCGAGAACGACTAATACCAACACATGTAAGAAAAAGTCAAGCAAGATCTGCACCCTATAACATATCCAGTCGCATACTCAGCTTTTCCCTCTTCCTTGTGGAAACCGGGAGCTGATGATTCCCCTGAAGGTGCAACACCCCACCCTCTGCTTTCTCAAGTCTGAGAACCTTGTTAAGATTGACAACGTAAGATCTGTGTATCCTGTAAAACCCATTTGAACTCAATATCTCTTCGTACTCTTTCAGATTCTTTGATACTACAATCGTCCTGTCATCAACAAGGTGAAAAGAGGTATAACTGCCTTCTGCCATGCACCACATAATATCGTCAAGATCTATGATGTGATGTGTATCAGCCTCACGCAATACAATCTTCTTTTTTGTATTATCAGTCAACTTGAGGTTCGCAAGAAGAATTTCGAGTCTATTGATACTCAATCTGCTTTGAATGGATTGTTTGACACGGTCAAGGGCGCTAACAAGATCATCATAGATAACAGGCTTGAGTAAATAATCCACAGCACTGAACCGAAAAGCTTCAACGGCATATTCATCAAATGCGGTTACAAATACAACATCAAGATGATCCGGGTTTTCTATGGCTTTAAGTACATCAAATCCATTTCCATCTCCAAGTTGTACATCCAGGAAAACAAGATCCGGCGCGGTTTCCTTGATTACATGGATCGCTTCAGTTGCACTGCGGGCTTTCCCGATAATTTTGAATTCCGGATGTTTCTGCAAAAGTATTTCCAGGGTATTGATGAAAGATACTTCGTCATCAATAATAACAGTCCTTATATGATGCTGTACCATAAATTCAATTTATAATAATTTCATTGGAATCTGTAACCTGACTTTAGTACCCACTACCAGGTTGTCATCATTAATGATATCATCAATTGCCAGTTTGGTTTTCTTTCTCAGCAACCTTTCCATTTCCCGCAATCGTTCCATCGTTATCCTGGTGGCCATGGATCGATGTTTTTTGTTCATCTTCTTAAATTCAGCTTTTTCTCTTCCGACCCCATTATCCTCTATTTGAATATGCAAATGGCTGTCATCTTTGGATATTTTTATTTCAATTCTTCCCTTCTCCTGTTTATCCAGTATTCCATGTTCAATAGAATTTTCAATAAAGGGTTGTGTAAACATAGGTGGAATAAACACTTCTGACTCATCGATATCTTCATCAACTGTAATCTTGTATTCAAAAGGTTCATCAAACCTGATCAACTGGAGTTCAATATAATCTTCCAGGAAAGCAATCTCGTCCTTAAGTAAAATATAATCTTCTTTGCTGTAATTAAGAATCCTTCTTGTAAGCCTGGCAAACTTTGCGAGGTAATCTGCGGTTAGTTGCGGGTTTTTCTCCTGGTAAATGTATTGTTGAATAGAATTAAGTGCATTAAATATAAAATGCGGATTTAGTTGGGTTCTCAACAGTTTCTGTTTACTATGTATTGCATTCTTTCTTTCGTTAAGGGCCCGGTTTCTGAAGAAATAAAAAATCAACATTGAAACAAGTACAGCAAAAACTGCAAGGCTAAGTATCACAAGATTCTTACGTTGTATTTGTAATTCCTGAATATCTGCCTTTTGCTGTAATTGTTCGATTTGCACCTGTTTGATCTCTGACTGATGCTTTTCCGTCAATGCCTTGATTTCAGAGGAAGCTCTCTCCGACAACATACTGTCTTCTATGGTTTTGAAGCTGATATAAAAATCAAGAGCTTTTTTAAAATTACCCTGTCGTTCATTTATTTCATATAACAGACTATTACCAAGTCTTTGATTTTTTAGACTTTCTTCCTTCTTCGCCATCATAAGACCTGAAGATGCATATTGGGCAGATTTCAAAAGCATGTTTTTTGCTAAATAGAGTCCGGAAAGATTATACTTAGCATCTATTTTATAATAAGGGGCATCTAGAGAATTAGCCAGTTGCTCTCCTTTCCTGATATAATACTCTGCACTGTCCAGCCTGTTAGACTCAAGAAATATATCTCCAAGTACATCATACACATGATACCTCAAATCCGGCATCTTAGCTTCGTAAGTTGGAGGTATGACATCATATAAAAGCTTTGTGGACAATTCGAAATCATTGTTATTACAATGAAGTAGTGCCAGGTTGAATCCGGAAACAGCCTTTTGAAGAGGAATATCCATTTTGGCACTTAAATCATATGCCTTCGTCAGGTATTTCAGAGCAAGTTTGCTATAACCATCCCTGTCTTCAATTGTTCCCAAATTTTTATCAGGGGAAGACAAGTCTCCATAGGTAACACTCAGGTTATTGTATGATTTAAATAGTACTAATGAATCACCCGAAAGCCGGGCATGCTCTATTGATTTCAACCCAACTTCCAGGGCTTTGAGATATTCAGCGGTACTTTGGTATACACTGGATCGAAGGTAGGCAATCCGACAAAGTATAAGATGATACCTTTCAGATGAAATTTCATTTTCATTATCAAGAGCTTGTTCTGCAAGAGTGAAATTTTCGAGTGAAGTATTATACATTCCAAGATCATTATACTTGCGTGCCAGAAGCAAATAACTCAAAGCCAAACCCTCGTAATATGATATAGACCTAAAGATTTCTATGCTTTGGTTAATCTCAAAAAAGAATACGGATGAATCCTTCCTGAAATGCGATGCACCAAAATACATTCTGCTTAACCCTTTATATTTCTCATTACCGGTATCTAAAGACAACTCCTTTGCTTGTGTAGAATAATGTAAAAGCGAATCCTTGTCAAAATCACCTTCCTCAATCATCTGACATTTTTCCAATACCTGTTCCAAAGAACCATTGTTTTGAGCAGTCATGTGAGAAAATCCACAGACCAGGATTACACTAACAATAATCTTTGATTTCATGAAACTGAAATTATATAAATTGCCAATCAGATAAAATTTTTGTTAAGATATTATATCCTCAAAGATCTCCAGGCATTAATTGATTTGGAGTATCTGTTGGTTTACAAGCGTAGCTCTTATTTCAATAAGTGATATAGTTTTCCAAACAAATGCTGTCATGAGAGTGAATCATCTGCAAGAATACAGACATGTGAATTATCCAAAATCCAGAGTTCATTCCCTTATTAAGACCTGGTGCAGCTTTCTGCAATAGACTTTAATTTTAAGTAAATTGCGATCCAGGATGAATCATTATTTAAAAGACTTATCTAAATAAAAAATATGAATATAGCAGTATTGGGTTCAGGAAATGGTGGTTGTGCAATGGCAGCAGAATGTGCGTCACAAGGTCACAATGTCAGCTTGTTTGATTTTGAAAAATTTCCGGATAACATAAATGCCATAAATAAAAATAATGGCATAAGGTATTCTGGTGTGATAGAAGGATTTGCACAGCTGGAATACGCCGGACATGATATCTCCAGGGCAGTCAATGCTGCAGAACTGATCTATGTGGTCGGACCATCTTATGCGACTGTACCCTTTGCAAGGGCCTATAAAAATGTAATGCAAACAGGACAAAAAGTAATTGTTTGTCCTGGAACAAACGGAGGGGCACTGGTCTTTAAAAACGAAATTGACCTGGAGTTAAAAGATCCATCTATCATTGTTGCAGAAACATCTACTCTACCCTATGCATGCCGAATAACTGCACCAGGAGAAGTTCATATTTTCCACAAATTAAACGATGGGGTATTTATTGCCTCTTTGCCTGCATCCGGAAATGATCAATTATTTGAATTATTCCATCAATCTTATCCAGGCAGCAAACCATATGAGAACGTGATCCAGACAATACTTCAGAATGGCAACAATGTCATACATCCGGCTGTCTCTTTGCTTAATGTAGGAAGAATTGAATCTCCCGGGGACTTTTTCTTCTATGAAGAAGGTGTAACACCAGCGGTCGGATTACTCATGGAAGCGGTAGACAAAGAACGAATGGCCATTGCAGAGGCTTTTAGCCTGCCAATACTTTCTGAACCAGAGGCAGGCTGTATCCAGGGCTATATGCTGGAAAACAATTATACCACAGGATATAGCAAGGCGCCCGGATTTGCTGGTATTAATGCACAGACTCAAATTGATAACAGGTACTTCACAGAAGATGTTGGCTATGGGCTGGTTTTACTGGAAGATATGGCCAGGGTGGTTAA
>JAHHJO010000231.1:0-7006 GCA_018680275.1 Bacteroidia bacterium | reverse complement strand
GCCCATGCCATGAATAAAACCAAAAAACAAACCCATACCATACATTGGTCCATGCGAGCTTGATTTTGGTTTGGGTAATAAATTGATCAGTGCTGTCAGGAATATTGAAACAGCAATTAGTATTTCTATCAGGCGACTGTCAATTGTGATAATATTCAATGCACTCATTGCCAGGGTTATCGAATGACCAATCGTAAACGCCGTTGCAAGCAACAGGACGGTCTTCCATTCCCTGAATGTGTACATGATGGTAAGCACCACAAGAAATAGAACATGATCAAGACCATTCACGTCCAGGATATGTTCAAAACCAAGTTCCAGGTAAGCGCTAAACATTCATACTCATTTCTTCATAAAAATGAAGAAATGTATGAACATATTATTCAGAATCCAGGAATAATTCGTCAAGGTATCTTTCCCTGTTCTGATTATTATATGATGGGATACAATGCCCTAAACCACTATTCATAATACTTTGACAAATGCCATTGTTGAATGACGACTCATCATGATCCCTGCCGAGTGCACAATGGCCCAGTTCATGAAATACGACATATTCCCTGGTGAGCATGGAAGAATTGTTCCAGTAAGACAAATCAATAGTAACATGGGCAATATGACTTCCATATTGACAGGTTCCCGCTACACCATTATCATCTATATCCTGGACTATGCCGGTAATATCCAATTCTACCAGGTCAATTTTCAAACCTCTTTCTTCAGCTTCCTGTTCGAATGAGTTGAAATATGGCCAAAGGTTTTCACTTACACCAGGGTAGCTATTATTTTGGATAGTCAGGCTGTCCGAATCATTGGTGCATGCTGACATTAAAAACAAAATAGAAAGGCCGGCAAAGATCATTTTTACATTCATAATGGATTGTATTTGATTAACAGAAAAAGAATGTAAAATGTACTTATGCCGATAGATTTTATCTATAACATAATTGGACAGGGAATTATTATCTTTCTATCGTTTCCTGGTCTGAATGGATCGTCAGAATTTCAAATTCACTTGCTGTATTGTGTTCTGTAGGAATTTTCGGTGACCATATTTGACCTGCTTGTATCTCTACTGTTTCTATTGAAAATTTGTCAAGGACTTTCTTGTTTGAATCGAAAAGTAAAACATCAATACGCACATTGGTATAACTCTGCTTGGTGTTGTTCCTGAGTTTGGGTTCGACAAATCGCATCCCTGAAGGATGTGTAGAGATTGATTTGGCTTCTATTGAAATGTTATCCTGTGTAGATTTATTTCCGTCATCGCTTAAGAATATTATCAATGCGATCAGTAAAACAGAGACTAAAAAGTAGAATATTTTTCTGTTCATCTTTTCTTATACCTTGATTTTCTGAATAGGCCATCAAATTACAAGTAATTTTTCAACTTCAGTGATGTCATTAATAGTATAATATTAAGTTCAAAGAATATCTACATCAATTCAATTTAACCTTCATCTGAATCAGGTTTCAAATCCTTTAGATAACAAAAAAATAAAATAGAGAATATCCCCAGGTGCAGGACAGCAGCTATACTCTGTTGAAGAAAGAAGTTTTGCCTGTCAGCAAATACAATAAAACCTACAGCAGCATGAAAGAACATCATGCTGATATAGATAATAGTGATGATGCGTGCTTCAGAATAATGCTTATAGGCCAGGATATTGATCAAGCCGACGACACCTGCAAGCAATCCATACATCTTGAATATAGTGATAGGGCTTGATTCAGTTCTGAAAGCGATTTCTGGATTAAAATAAACTACAATTCCACCAAGGAGTTCAACTATACCGCTGATTAAAAGTGCATACTTCATTATTATGAATATCTTTATCCAAAGATATTAAACCCGGAGTTAAGCGTATCATAATGAAGGTGGCAAAGAAAAATATAAGGGAACAGAAAATTATTGAAGCAACAGAACGTGTATTTACAAAAGTTGGATTTGTAAATGCAAAAATGGAAGATATTGCTCAGGAAGCAGGAATAACCAAGGTGACTTTATATTCCTATTTTCAAAGTAAAGAGAATCTTCAACTTGCTGTTACTTATAAGGCACTCCAGTTGCTCATTGATAAATATTATAATCATCTGAATGAGTACAGGGATAAAAGTGGCCTGGAAAGTACACTTGCAATCTTCAGGTTATTTATTGAATTCTGCGAAAACAACTATCTCTATTCCGAATCTTTATTGCAATACTTCGAATTGATAAGGTCTACTGCCCATGGAGCAAATAAAGACAAACTTACTGAAGCATTGAAAGAAAGTGTGTATTTCCGGAAAATCCAGGATATCCAGAACCTGCCATTTAAATTGACTGTGCAGGAAATCGGACGTGGTATATCTGATGGCAGTATAAAAAGTAAAATAGATCCAATGTTGATTACCTTGACTGCCTGGACGGCATCGATTGGTTATATGAAAGTAGTTTCAGCAAGCGGTAATAATATTCAACCTCTTTTTAATGTGGACCTTGAATCATTAAAGGAACTGCAACTGCGAACTGCATCTGAGCTGCTCAAGCAAAATACTATTATTGCTGTTCAATGAATTTTTTCAGATCAATTTTGGATGCATCTGTCAGCTGCCCGTTTCTTATCACCGCATGCACATGCCCCAAATAATTCATACCCAGGTATTCTGCAGATAATTTCACAGGGATTTCGAAGGCTTCATTCAAATCCTCATCTTCTGAACAGCTTATAAGAGCAATAGATTTACCCCGCAACTTTCTTCCCGTATCCTTGTATATCTTCAGCAAATCCGACAATCGATCAAAAAACACTTTCATTCTTCCGCTCATCGTATACCAATATACCGGGCTGATCAATATCCAGCGGTCATAAGCTATAAGTTCCTGGATCAATGGGAAAAAATCATCGTTCCTGTTATTAAAGTCATAGTCAAAGTGTAATATCTCTTTCTTGTTTAGGTCGAAAAAATCATATTTGTCATTACTGTTAATATGCTTTGCGATCATTCTGCTATTACCTTCTGATCGTGAACTTGCTTGTATGATTGCCCTGTTTTTCAGCATTTTGTTTTGATTTGAGCTAAATAATGTAAGGTGGTTTACATTTTTTAACTATTTATTAAGAATTATCATGCCCGGATAGAGACTTTCTCCCTGTTTCATGTCTCAATAATAGGTGTTAAAATCAAAAGCTATGAAACAATTATTATTAATCTTAATCAGCGTCATAACATTATGTTCTTTTACTACTAAAATGGAAGATATTACATTGTTATCGACGAAGCATATGAAAATCTACGTCAGTGAATGTTGTGAGTCTATTTTCAATTATGCTGATTATAACGAAGAAGAATCCATGCTTGAATTTGAAACAAATAAAGAGATTGCTTTCTTGCAAGTCTTTAATTCAAATGAAGAAATGGAGTTTCAATTGAATGTCATGTCTGATAAGGTCATGATATCTGAAAGTCTTTTAAGCTCCGGGATAAACCATCTTGGCTTTGTAATGAAAGACAAATCAGAAATCCACTTTACCGAAGTATTATTTATCCAATAATAATCATTGGTAGATTGGAGGGGTGATAGAATATATACGTTGAACAATTAGGATCTGACTTTAACGTATCACGATAGAATTTTGAGGGTTTTTAAAAATTAGCAGCTACCTTTCTGCTAATTTTTTTTGTTTGTACTAAACCTATTTGCCGGTTTTTTACGTTAATTATGCATGAATCCCGTTTTTCTTATTTGGTTGTTTGTGTTTCTGCTTCCACTAAGTTATGGTCAGAACGATTGGAAACTTGTCAAGGATAGAAGTGATATACAGGTCTTTGTCCGTAAATTGGATACCCAGGATTTCAAGGAAGTTAAAATCACGGGCATTGTCAGTGCCACATTACCGGAAGTGGTGGCTTCCCTGGAAGATGTTGATTATCATAAGAAATGGGTTCTCAAGACAATCGATTCAAAGATCCTGGAAAAGAAAAAGGAAAATGACTTTATTTATTATCTAAGTACAGATATGCCGTTTCCTGTAAAAGACAGGGATGTGGTAATTTCCTACAGACGATTCCAGGATGAACAGACAGGGGTAGTCCATACTGAATCAATTGGATATGCCGATTATATCCCGGAAAAATATGAATTCGTACGCATCCCTGAATTTAAATCGACTTACAAGCTCATTCCGATCAAGGAGAATGAAGTCAAAATCGAATATTATTTAAAAATTAATCCAGGAGGTTTATTGCCACCCTGGCTGGTTAATCTTGCAGTCACCAGGGGCCCAATTGAAACCATAGAATCTCTGTTTGAAATTCTCGAATCGGGAAAATATCAAACCGCAGTTGTGGAGGATTTACGCGATCAATAAGGAAGCTTTATTCTTTCTTTCCTGGAAAGCTAAAATCTTTTAACCGGACTTTATTGATCTGTATATATCAATGAAACCCTTGAAATATTCTTCATTGACTTTTCTCCCTGAACAATAATATTCGACACTTGAATTAACCGAACTATCATTGGGCTGAATCAAGGAAATCAATCTTTTTACAGTACCTGTATTCCCGTCCACCACATGGACATGTTCAGGTATTAATGACGCTATGATATCCCTGTAAAAGATAAAGTGTGTACAGCCAAGAACAAGAGCTTTGACCCTTGTCCAATCCACATCAGAGAATTTCTTTTTTAAATATTTTCTTACCTCGGGTGTATCAAACTTGTTCTCTTCTGCAAACAAAACAAGTTTTTGAAGAGACATTTTTTCTATCCTATCCTTTGCCTTAAGATATCGAACCAGTTTCTTCAGTTTCTTTTCCTTCAGTGTCCGTTTGGTTGCACAAAGCAATACATGGTGGTCCTTGTATATCTCCAGGGCAGGTTTGATGGCAGGTTCCATACCGATAATTGGAAAATCATATTTTTTACGCAGGTCTTTGATTACGGCGCTTGTTGCTGTATTACAAGCAATTACGAGAGCTTTTAGTTTTTGCTTAGCCAGGAATGAAACAGAATCCTTCACCAATCGTGCAATTTCCTTTTTCGCTTTTTTCCCGTAAGGAACATTATCCGTATCGGCAAAATAAATGAAATATTCATTCGGAAGAACGTCGAGGGCATCTGAAAGAACAGTCAATCCCCCAACCCCGGAATCAAAAAATGCAATTTTTTTTTCACTCATCACTTACGAAAGTAGATATTAGATGTCTGGAATCAAAAGGAATCTTAATCGTCTTAGATCCATTACAGTTATGGCAAAAGCAAAGAATAAAACAACAGCAAATACGAAAAGTGTCACCAGTTTTCTCGAATCCATCGAAAATGATCAGAAACGAAAAGATAGTTTTCGAATCCTTGAAATGATGAGAAAACTAACCGGTAAAGAGCCGGTCATGTGGGGCAGCAGCATCGTAGGTTTTGGAGAATATCATTACGTTTATGAGACTGGCAGGGAAGGAGATATGATGAAAATTGGTTTTTCTCCCCGCAAACAGAATCTAACTCTTTATATCATGCCGGGTTTTGACCGTTATGCTGAACTTATGTCCAGCCTGGGGAAATATAAAACAGGTAAATCATGCCTCTACATAAAGCGCCTTGAAGATGTAAACCTGGAAGTCCTGATAGATCTTATGCAATCTTCATATGACCATATGACAAAGAAATATGGCTAGACAAGGATGTTTTCCACGGTTCCCCGGAGCCTGCTTTGCTCAGCAGCAAAACCCATGAGGTGACTTTCGATTGAATCCTGGATAGTTGATGTCAGAAGACTTTCATCTTCCTTGTCAATGGCCTGAAGCCAGTCGGATACAAGATTCCAGTCACCGCCTCCATGACTGTCAGATTCATGTTCATAGACTTCTTTTTCACCGGTTCTGAAATCAGTCCAGGTAAAACTGTTCATATCACCAACGATGTCTCCCATACTTCCCATGACTCTTGTTCGTCGGCCATGGTAAGAAGTAAAAGCTTCCATCGAAAAACTTGCGGTCACGTCATCTTCAAACAGGATATTACAAGTGTAATGGTCTGGCTGGTCATTTTCCATATCATAGACACATCGTCCATAATTGCTTTTCTTCAGGTAATCCATGATCACATCTCCATGACTGGATTTATCATCCGGCAGATCAAAATGATGTAACCATGTCCTGTCCCTGTGATATATTTTTATGGCAGAATAAGGACAATTGCTTTCAGCTTTGCAATTATTGGTACACCTGTTACTGCTGCCCTCAGGAGCGTTTTCCTTTCTGAACCAACTAAGGCTGCCAAAGGCCTGAATTTTTTGACTTGTCTTTCCCAACATCCATTTCATAATGTCCAGGTCATGACAGGATTTAGCCAGGATGATTGGTGTTGTTTGTTTACTGTTATGCCAGTTTCCCCTGACAAATGAATGACTCATATGGATGTGCTGGATCGGTTCGAAATGTTGAAGGCTGACAACCTGACCAAGCTCTCCGGATTGAATAATTTCCCTCAGCCTCATAAAATAGGGCGCATATCTGAGTACGTGACACACAGCGACAATCCTTTTTTTCTTTTGGGCAAGTTCAAGTATGTCCCTGCACTCTTTTTCTGAAGGAGAAATTGGTTTCTCAAGTAGTATATGGTATCCCATTTTTAAAGCTTCCATACAGGGGCCATAGTGTAATTCATCAGGGGTAGTTATAATGATTGCGTCAGCAAATTTGGGTTTTTTGAAGACATCTTCCCATGTGTTGAAAGCATGCTTTTTTTTGATAGAATGTTTCTGGATATATCTTTTTCTCCTGATATTAACAGGTTCAGCAACGCCGACAATATCCAGTCTTTCGGGATATTCAACGGCATAATTACCATATACATTTCCCCTGTTTCCGGCTCCAAGTGTTATTGCTGTAATGGGTTTTGACAAAGTTCCAGGTTTATGGTTTTGTGGCAGTATCATAGGAATGCCACTTTCATCTTTGGCCCAGCCTGATCTGGGAAGCGATACCCCAAGTGTACTGACGCCTAATACCTGGATTAATCTTCTCC
>JAHHJO010000165.1:0-2265 GCA_018680275.1 Bacteroidia bacterium | reverse complement strand
TGTTTATACTGATTGGTGTGGCTGGTGCAAGGTGATGGATAAAAAAACCTTTACTGATGAAGGCATTAAGAAATATCTTGATGAGAACTTCTATGTGGTCAAGTTTAATGCAGAGCAGAAAGAGCCGATCATGTTCAACGGGAAAGAATATGTATGGAGATCAGGAGGAAGGAGAGGTGTAAATACTCTTGCAGTTGAAATGCTAAATGGACGATTGGGATATCCATCACTGGTGTTTTTAGATTCTAACCTGGAAAAGATAAAAGTCGTGCCAGGCTATAAGACTCCTGATCAATTGATGGATGTAATCAAAGACGTCAAAGCTGTTCTTTAAATAGTGCTTCACTTTTGTAAGATTTCCTTTGATACTGGCAGATGTAAATTTATATTTGTGCCACTGATTTTTTGAATCAATGAGACTGTAGCTCAGTTGGTTTAGAGCATTACCTTGACAGGGTAGGGGTCGGGGGTTCAAATCCCTCCAGTCTCACATCATAATAGCCTTAGGAGTAAAATCTTAAGGCTATTTTTTTTTGATCCGAAAATTATAAGCCGGGATTTGAACCAAGCCAGCCCACCGCTATCGCGTTCCTTCACTTTGAGCACTGTCGTACTCAATTCCGAAAAATTCGGAAATCGTTCAGTCTCACTGAAAAAGTCCGTAAAGATTTTCTTTGAGGATTTTTTTAATGTTTATTAATTATGTGACCGTTCGTGAATATGACCGATTCTTTCTTTCAGAAAGCCTCCTTTTCTGTTTGAAAAGTGTGTTCTGATTTCAGCTAGGATAGAGAGCGAGATTTCTTCCGGGGAGATAGCGCCAATATCAAGTCCTGCAGGGCTGTAAATATTTAATTTTTCCATATGAGAAGCTTCTAAACCCAGTTCTTCGATAAGTTCTATCCCTCTGACCTTTGGGCCAAGCAAACCGATGTATGGAACATTTTTATCCAGAATCTTTTTCAGGTTTTGCAGGTCAGTTTCATAGTCATGAGACATGATGATAACTGCAGTATGTTGATCTATTTTTGGTATATCATTTTTATGGTCTATAATGTTGGCAGCTTCCAACATTGAAGCACGATGCATTCTTGTTTTATTTCCAATTATAGATGTCATCCATCCCAACTCATTAGCCATCTTGGTTATAGGGTAGGTGTCATATTGATGGCCCATTGCTATTAAATGAATGTCCGGTTCCAGATATTGAAGTGAAAGTTTTACTTTCTCATTTTCAAAAATGCGGGATGATTTGAGTTTGAATGTTTCTTGGATGATTTCACGGTATTCCTGATCTTCAATAGGTTTGTTTTTTTGTTCTGCAAAACTGGAGATCGTCCCTAAGTATTTATGCTGAGACTTATCTTCAATGACAGTCAGGATCACCTGGGGGTAACGTTTGTCAAGGCACTTTCTTAATACTTCAATTTGATTGTCAGGATCGTTTTTGTCGATCGGTGTTATTAATACATCAATGATTCCGCGACAGCCTAAACCTACACCAATCTGGTGTTCATCATCCTGGCTCGTATCGTATCTAACGACGGTAGGGGAATCGCTGTAAATAGCCTTTTGCGCCTTGCGAAGTGCATCCCCTTCAAGGCAACCGCCGCTTATGCCTCCAAGACATACGCCATTCTCATATACCAGCATCCGGGCTCCCACACGTCTGTATGATGATCCTTCCACATGTACAACTGAAACAAGGGAACATTTTAAAAAGCTCTTGTTAAAGTCGTAGTCTTCAATGATTTTCCTGATCTCTTTCATTTAAAGCATTTGTTGTCGTTATGCTTTGACACCCGAATTCGATTGGAGAGGGGGATATATGAACATATGTTCATAAAATTAGTGCGAATATAATTTTTTTAAATAAAAATATACTTGAAGTATAATTTATACTAAATATAATCTCTGTAATGACAGAAATATTGCAGATTGAATCACATATTTAAATAATGGAGCAAAGCGCAACGATGCCGGCAGTTTCAGTACGTAACCTGTTATCAGATATATTCAATGAGATAAATCCTTCGTTTTGAAGAAATTTCAGTTCTGCAGGAGAAAAGTCTCCTTCCGGTCCAATCAATATTATTTGATGATCATTACTCATGGGAAAAGAAGTCAATTCTGTATTCTCCGGATGATAATGAGCCAGGATCAAATCAGATTCAGTCTTATCAACTGTTTTAATAAAGGATTTGAGACTGACAGGTTCATGGATTTCAGGATGATGAGTTCGCAAGGACTGAAGAGCAGCTGATC
>JAHHJO010000464.1:0-5543 GCA_018680275.1 Bacteroidia bacterium | reverse complement strand
CCTATAGGTACCAGGTTTTTACCTTAAATGGACAATTGCTGGTTTCTAATCAATTTACCGGTACAACAGTGGATATCCAGATCCCGGCTTCCGGACTTTTCCTATTGACTATTATCGATAATGATAATGTTTACACAGAAAAGTTCTTCGTCTACTAATGTTAACTTCATTGTGAATTTTAAGAAAGTCTTGTTGACCACTAAATCTTTAGTGATAAAAGCATTGCTTAAAGGAAAGTTTGCATAACCTGCTGAATGCCCAGAGCTGCCTGCCTGGCATCTTCACCAAATCCTTTGTCATTGCCTGCATAGATTATGCCTCTGGAAGAGTTGACAAGCAATCCAACCTTGGTATTCATTCCATATTTACATACATCTTCAAGACTTCCACCTTGTGCACCTACACCTGGAACAAGGAGGAAATGATCGGGAATGATTTTTCTTATATCTGAGAAATAAGAAGCCTGCGTCGCACCAACAACAAACATGATCTGGTCTTCAGTACCGTAAGTAGAGCAGGTTTTCAATACCTGTTCATACAGAACCTTCCCGTTTTCAAGTTTTAAATGCTGGAAATCCTGGCTGCCTTTATTTGAGGTGAGTCCCAATATGATCACCCATTTGCCTTCGTATGCAAGGAAAGGTTGGACTGAATCAGAGCCCATATAAGGCGCAACGGTAATAGCGTCTGCCTTGTAATATTCAAAAAAGCTTTTAGCATATAATTTGGAGGTGTTTCCAATATCCCCTCTTTTGGCATCTGCGATCACCATGATATTATCCGGAATATAATCAATGGTTTTTTTCAGGCTTTTCATACCGACAGGTCCCAGTGCCTCATAAAACGCGATATTGGGTTTATAGGCCACTGCAAGATCTGATGTAGAATCGATGATGACCTTGTTGAATTCAAAAAGCGGATCTTCGGTAGCCAACAAATGGGAAGGAATTCTTGCAGGATCAGTATCGAGACCTACGCAGAGGAATGATTGCTTTTCAAGTATTTGTTCGTGAAGAAATTCCCTTGTCATACGTTGACCCCGTTAATGGCTTCTACGCTTTTTATTGATGGAATCTTGGTTTTTAAAGTTTGTTCAACTCCTGCTTTCATTGTCATCGAAGACATGGAACAATTAATACAATTGCCTACCCATTTAATCAGCACACTCATATCTTCAGTAATATCAATGACTTCAATGTCACCACCATCGACGGCTAAATGAGGTCGTATTTCCTCGAGTGCCTTGTCTATTTCTGCTAATAGTGCCTTCTTGTCTGAATCTTGCATACTATAAACTTACGATAATTAAATCATTCATTTCTGGACATTCATTCCTACAATACGGGTTGGGGCAAGTACTTCGTTTCTGATGTCTACCTGTTTGATTGTCTCTTCAGCCAGCTTTAAATAATGTGACTGAGCAGGATGATTCTCCTGCAAAACAATTGGAATTCCATTATCCCCGGATTCCCTGATATCCGTTATAAGAGGTAGTTGACCCAGTAGAACACTTTTCGACTTTTCAGCGAGTTTTTTTCCTCCTCCTTCCCCAAATATGAAATATTTTTTGTCTGGCATATCCGATGGTGTAAACCAGGACATGTTTTCAACAACCCCAATGACGGGTACGTTAATGCTTTCCAATCCAAACATGTTCATTGCTTTGATCGCATCTGCTATCGCGACATCCTGCGGTGTTGTGACCATGATTGCACAAGTCAATGGAACAGTTTGAACAAGCGTCAGTTGGATGTCACCTGTCCCAGGTGGAAGATCAATAACCAGGTAATCCAGCTCCGGCCATATGACTTCATTGACAAATTGTTTTATGATGCCGCCCAAACGGGGACCTCTTAAGACGACAGCCTGTTCAGGATCAATGATGTTTCCAATAGAGATTGTATGTATTCCGAATTTTTCAATCGGTAGAATTCTATGTTTTCCGTATAATTCCCTTATTCCAGGTTTTTCGTCTTTTATACCCAGCATGGTCGGGATCGAAGGACCATAAAGGTCTGCATCTATCAGACCTACTGAGGCGCCTTTGGCTTTTAGACCTAAAGCAAGGTTCGTCGATACAGTAGATTTCCCTACACCACCTTTTCCGGAAGCGACAGCAATGATATTCTTTATTTGAGACAATGCAGATACAGGTTTTTCTTTTGTCAGGAAATGGATGTCTACATTGGATTCAGGGTATACTTCATGTATGACAGTCTGGATACTTTCGTGTAATTTAAATTTTGAAGTATCCGGAAGTCCGGTAGTATTAATAGAAAAAGAGACATTAGCTCCCTGTATTTTGAGATTTTCCACCAGTCGCATGGTAATGATATCATTACCTGATTGAGGGTCGGTTACCTTTCTTAAGGCTTGTACGATCTTGTTATTGTCTATGTTCATAACTATAATAAAACATTCTGAATATCAATGAGTTTAAATTATATGCAAAAATAGGATCAAAGATGAGAGTTACAAGCTTTTATGTTAAATAGAAAGAATACTGCTAATAGTTATTAATTTTGTCGGATTACTTGTAAGTTATAAATGAGAGTTTTTAGGGATTTAAGTGCTTTACCGGATTTAAGTGAGTGTGTCCTGACCATAGGTTCATTTGATGGGGTCCATTCCGGCCACCAGAAAATAATTGACAGGGTTAAGCATATCTCAGATGAATTTGAATGTGAAAACGTTGTTGTCACATTTCACCCGCATCCAAGGAGTATCGTCTATCCAAAGGACAAATCTTTGCAATTACTTTCCTCACTCAAAGAAAAGATCAGCTTATTTGAAAATTATGGCATTGACAATGTTGTCATTGTGCCTTTTACGATTGAATTTTCCCAGATATCAGCCTATGAATATGTAGATAAATTCCTGATTCAGAAATTTAACCCAAAATTTATCGTCATAGGATATGATCATCGATTTGGGCTTAACAGACAGGGAGATATTAATTTGCTGAAGCAACTGGAAAGTCGTTATAATTATGAACTGATTGAAATTCCCAAACTGGAAATTGATGAAATAACAATTAGTTCAACAAAAATCAGGCAAGCACTGGTTAAAGGGGAACTTGAAACTGCAAATACACTTTTGTCTCATCCATATGAAATATCAGGTGTTGTAATAAGAGGAAGAAAGCTGGGTACTGAAATCGGATTTCCAACAGCTAACCTGGATGTTGAAGACAATAAAAAACTAATTCCCAGAGACGGGATTTATGCATGTTACACAATTGTAAATAACAGGAAGTACCGGAGTATGCTTTATATCGGGGATGTCCCGACGATTGGTACAGATAATCCTAAATCTATCGAAGTCAATATATTTGATTTTACCGATGACATTTATGGCCAGAGAATTTCTGTTCAATTATTGCAATACCTCAGGGAAGATGAAAAATTTGATGGAATTGAATTGCTAAGAGAGCAATTAATCATCGATCGTCAAAACAGTTTAGCTTTTTTTGATGAATTCCATCCAGAAATTCAACCCCTGGTAACGATAGCCATCCTTAATTATAATACCAAACACTTACTTGAAACCTTCCTTCCTTCAATATCGTACAGCGGCTCAATGCCATTCAGGACAATTGTCATCGATAATGGTAGTACAGACGAATCCGTTGATTTTACAAACAAGTGGTTTCCTGAAATAGATACTATAGAGTTGACCCGTAATTATGGTTTTGCCAAAGGAAATAATCTGGGAACTCATGATGTGAGCAGTAAATATATCGCATTCCTGAATTCAGATGTCCATGTTATTGAAAACTGGCTGGATCCGATCGTTGAATTTCTCGAAGAGAACCAGGAATATGGTGTAGCCATGCCAAAAGTAGTTTCGTTTGAAAATGAAAAATTCTTTGAATATGCCGGTGCATCAGGTGGTTATACAGATATATTTGGATATCCATTTTGCAGGGGTAGGATATTTGATTCAATTGAGGAAGATAAAGGGCAGTATGATTCTATTGAATCTGTTTCGTGGGCAAGTGGTGCAGCTTTTGTGATCAGGAGGGATTTATACGAAAAGTCAGGCGGTTTTGATGAAGATTTCTTTGCCCACCATGAAGAAATAGATTTGTGCTGGCGTCTTAGAAATGCAGGGTATAAAATTGCTGTTATTCCATCTTCAAAAATCCTCCATCTTGGCGGTGGAACGCTGGATTATGAAGACACCAGGAAGGTTCACCTGAATTTCAGAAACAACCTTTTCAGCATCTTTAAAAATGAGCATTGGTTCAGATTAATATTTGTTTTGCCTGGAAGACTATTGCTGGATGGGGTCGCTGGATTAAAATTCTTACTTGAAGGAAAATTTACCAGTATCCTTGCTGTGTTGAAGGCGCATCTATTGTTTTATATTTCAATCCCACGTCTAATTGTTAAAAGGTTTAAGAACAGGAAATTTGTCAAAACCTGGAAGAGAGGGCCTGTCATCAGGGATGGAATTATGAATAGTTCTATAGTCTTCAAATATTTTATTGCCGGGAAGAAAACCTTTCGTGATCTTAAATAATTTTGCTTGTGAGCAGGAAAAAAAGTCGTTGGGAAATAGTATTTGAAGATGATGATCTTATCCTTATCAATAAACCAGCCGGATTATTAACAATACCTGACAGATATGACCCCTTGAAAGAGAACCTTTATAAAAGTCTCTTATCATACCGTGAAAAGATTTACATCAATCACCGCCTGGATCGTGATACTAGCGGATTGATACTTTTCTCCAAAAATGAAGAAACGCATGCTGCAATGCAGAAGCAGTTTGAGAAAGGTAAAATTCACAAGGAATACCTGGCACTGGTACATGGTGCTCCAGGGACTAAACAAGGGACCATTGAATCCAGGTTAGCTATGAACCCTTCTAAAAAGAGAATGGAGGTAAATCCCAAAGGAAAAGAAGCGATCACTCATTTTTCAGTGATTTCAGAATGGAACTTTCATTCACTTATCAGATTGGTAATAGAGACTGGGAAAACACACCAGATTCGCATCCATATGAAAAGCATCGCCTGTCCTTTGCTTTGTGATCACTTATACGGTGATGGCAAAGGATTTTATCTTTCGAGTATCAAGAGAAACTTTAATCGTTCAGCAAATGTGGAAGAAAGGCCTTTAATCAGCAGGACTGCATTACACGCAGAAAAAATCAGGTTTAATCATCCTGCCACAGGTCAAGAATTAGAATTTATCCAGTCTGTTCCTAAAGATATGAAGGCGGTTATCCATCAATTAAGCAAATGGTCTTCACCTGCCTTTTAATCCTCCATTGAAGAAACCAATTCGTCCCATTCCTGTGTTTTTTGTTCTAACTCTGTTTCGAGTTCACCTAGCTTTTTCATAGCAGGAGGAGCATCTTGAGAATTATAAAAATCAGGATCAATAAGTTTGTCGTGAATCTCTTTGATTTGGTCTTCAAGTTTTTCTATAGACCTTTCTATGGCCGATATTTTTCGTTTAAAACGTTTTTGCTGGTTATAATCCTGTGTACTCTTTTTGGATTCCTTTTTAGTTGATGTAATATCTCCATCTGAC
>JAHHJO010000383.1:0-3106 GCA_018680275.1 Bacteroidia bacterium | reverse complement strand
CCAATCTCTTTCTACGCCCTTGTCACCTGAGATGACTTCATATAAAACCGACATGATATTATCCAGTGATTTAACATCAGCTTCGTATTTCTCTGTTTGTGTAATACCAGTGAAGGGAAAGAGTAATAATACAATGATTAAGTATTTCATTATGCAAACTATTTTTTGATAATTGGTAAATTAATAAATGAAGCGTGCTTCTTGTCATGGTAGATTTTATTATGTGCGATGACAGATTCAACTTCATCAAAATTATTGCCGCCTGTATTCAGGTTCCTGGTGAAACGAGGAAAATTACTGGATGATATTTCTATCCTGATCCTGTGTCCTTTGTCAAAATAATTACTGGTGGCCATTGGTGTTAATTCAATTTTGTAGATTTCGCCTTCTTTAACAAATACTTCCTTGTCATATCCTTCCCTGTAACGTGCTCGTTGAATGGTTTCATCAAGATTATAGGCTTTACCATCAGGATGCACATCAATCAGTTTAATTGTGAAATCAGTGTCTTTTACATCTGAAGACACAAATAAAGTCGTTTCAATAAATCCTGTCACTTCAATGCCTTCTTCAAGCGGCTCTGTCGAATAGACAAGAATATCTTCCCTGAGTTCCATCTCGCTTTGATCAAATGATCCGCCTTGAATGGCGTTACCTGTACAGCATACATTGCCTCCATACGACATCACAGGGTCCATTGGGTCATAGGTAAAACTGTCCGCATTTTCTTTTTTACCAGGCGAAGAGACAGATAAGTTTCCATCACCAAGACGTGTATTGGCTTGTCCCTGGCTTCGCAGGTAATATTTTGTCATTTCTGCTTCTGGCGGTGGCCACTGGTGAGATGACTGCCACTTGTTAGAGCCCATTGTATAATATTGTACTCTTGGTGTGTTCTCCTTAAATCCATTTTCCTTTTCTTTAAGCCAGAAGTCAAACCAGTCACTAATCTGTTCCATATAGTTTAACCTGGCATCACCTACAGACCGCTCACCAACGATCGTATTTTCAGTAGATCTTGTATAAGCACAATGTAGGGTAGGTGCAATAACAAGATATTGTTCTGCAGAAATTTCAGGATGTTCCAAATTGTTCCGAACATGATTAAACAAGGCCAGGTTGGGACTGATGGATACGTCATACCAGGAGCAAAACCAGAAACTGGGTACACCGAATCCCATGTCATCATGGTATAATCCACCGTCAAACCATTCAGGGTCATTGGGTTTCCTATGGATCATTTTATCATAGATCTCACGTTTACCATTGATGTTCTGCAGGATGTCCCTGACAGGAAGATGTTTAAGTGCTTCTGACATATCAATTGGTGGATTTTCCGGGGCAAGGTCATAAAACCTGCTGATCCTTATCAGATCTTCCTGGGTCGCTCCTGCTGGAATACGCGGCTTGAATTTATCGTGTTCCACTCCATAGAGCCATGAAGTAAAAAGCATTTGCTGCGCACCGCCTCTATACCAGTTTCCTTGTTCCCAATATTCTCCGACCCGACCTACACCGGCACCATATCCCATAGGAACCATGGCCACATGGGCTGGATGATCCAGGGCTGCAACCGCCATTTGCCATTCTGCTGTAGATGAACAACCATAGGTTGCGATCTTTCCATTACACCATTCCTGAGCTACCATCCAGTCAAATGCATCCCATGCGTCGGTAAGAGGCACGCCAAGTATATCCCATTCACCTTCCGAAAAATAACGTCCACGCTCATTTTGAACAACATAGGCGTAACCGCGTTTGACCATGTCCAAAGCAGAAGATATTGTCCTGGTTCTCATCTTACCGTCACCCCATGAATTGAAATTATATGGTGTACGGGAAAAAATAACGCCTACAGGGTCGTCAGTTTTTGGTCTGTATATGTCTGTGCAAAGCCTGATGCCATCGCGCATGGGCATCATAACCTTCTGTTCGATAATGGCTAATGAATCCAGTTCAGCCCATACAGCTTCTTCCGTACTTTGGGAAAAGACAGGAAAGTTGCCAAACGTCAATAAGAGGAACAGTAGTACTTTTGATAGAGTTTGTTTCATAGAAGATGTATTGTAAAGCACTTAAATTAATGTTTATAAATATCAAATTGAAATCGGGGTCTGTCAAACATTTTCCGGTTCCCGTGGTTTTATTTTTATCATAAGAATATCAATATATGCGCTCTATCCATTTAGGTGGCAAACTTACTGAAGAGTATAAGACCAAATATTCAGATTCGCCACAGTGGATTGCCGGTGCTTTCAGGAATTATGAAAGGGTAGAAATGAACAGTAATATATTGCGCATTCCATCTATAATACTGAAACAAATACAAGGCAGTTCGAAAAGAAGTCCTGCAAAACCACTGCCCATATTACCATTCAATAAAGATGATTTTTATGCAGATAAGAAAAGGGCGCGGTTAATTTGGTTTGGTCATTCAGTCATTCTCATGAGGATGAATGAGATGAATATTCTTATTGATCCTATGTTTGGAGACGATACCGCACCTATTGCACCATTCAGATCCGCACGATTCTCTGAAAACACACTGGATATAATCGATGACCTCCCACCGATTGATATTGTTTTACTCACACATGATCACTATGATCATCTTGATTATAAAAGTATTCAAAAGCTTAAATCGAAGGTTTGCCAGTTCCTTGTGCCGCTTGGTCTTTCCAGGCATCTTAAGGCCTGGGGTGTAGAAAGCAGGATCAACGAATTTGACTGGTGGGATAATATGGATATCAATGGCATTAGATTCACTTTTACACCAACCCAGCATTTTTCCGGGCGTTGGATCAATGACCGCCAGATGTCTCTTTGGGGAGGATGGGCTATAAAATCCAATATTGAAAATATATGGATCAGCGGAGATGGAGGATATGCCAGTCACTTTAAGGAAATCGGGACGCAACTGGGGCCATTTGATTTTGCATTTATGGAATGTGGGCAGTATAATGATGACTGGAAACCGGTTCATTTGTTTCCTCATGAAAGTGTTCAGGCAGCAATGGATGCCAATGTAAAAAAAGCAATGCCGATACACTGGGCCGGATTTGCATTATCGTATCATCATAAATGGAAAGACCCGGCAGAGGACTTT